>JBBQQV010000142.1:0-7457 GCA_038215505.1 Lysobacterales bacterium | reverse complement strand
AGTTCCGTCATTTAGACCCTGCTGCCAGCGCAACGCCGAACTCAGCCTGGTTTGACCGAGTCGTCGGAGCGGCGTTCAAGCACCGCGTCGACGATCCCATAGTCGCGAGCATCTGCGGCGCTCATGAAGTTGTCGCGGTCCGTATCCCTGGCGATGCGCTCAATGGGTTGCCCAGTGTGCGTGGCAAGGATATGGTTGAGGCGATCGCGCAAGGTGAGGATCTCGCGTGTGTGAATCTCGATATCGCTCGCCTGCCCCTGATAGCCGCCCAGCGGCTGATGGATCATCACCCGGGAGTGCGGCAACGCGAAACGCTTGCCCTTGGCACCGGACGCCAACAAAAGGGCGCCCATGCTGGCGGCTTGGCCGATGCACATGGTGGCCACATCCGATTTGATGTATTGCATGGTGTCGTAGATCGCCATGCCCGCCGTCACCACGCCACCTGGGCTGTTGATATACAGGTTGATGTCTTTGTCGGGATTCTCTGATTCCAGGAATAGCAACTGCGCGACAACGACGTTGGCGACATAGTCATCGACTGGCCCAACCAGAAAAATGACTCGCTCTTTCAGCAAGCGCGAGTAGATGTCGTAGGCGCGCTCGCCACGGCTGGTCTGTTCGACCACCATCGGCACCAGATTGAGGCCTCGAATCGTCATCGCTTTACTCCTGCGGTTGCCCAGTCGGAGGGTCCGACCGGGCGTTTTCGATCAACAGTGGCGACTGTATCGAGCACATCCTGTGACTCGATCAGGCGTTGGGGCGCATCACTTCAGCAAAGCTCAAAGCCTGAACAGTCAAGTCAGCGTGATCAGCGATCCAGTCGATCAGCTGATCCTCGATAACACGACTCTCCAATGACTGCATCATTTGGGGGTCGTTGCGATAGAGTTCAATGACCTCCGTCGGGTTTTCGTAAGTGGATGCAATCGAGACCAGCATTTCGTTGGCTCGGCTGCGGTCAATGCGAATTTCGTTTTGGCGCGCCAGTTCACCCAGCAGCACTGCCGCCGCCACACGGTTTTTGGCGATAGGCAACAACGCCTGCGGATCGACTTTGACGTCCTTGCGCCCTTGCGATTTCGCCTGCTGCTCGGACTGAGTGGCCAAGCCTTTGGCTTCGGCTTCAATCATCTGCTGCGGAAACTCAAGGTGCGAATGCGCTTGGACCAGCATGCCGGCGACATCTGCCTTCAGCCGCGCCATCAGGGCGCCACGCAGTTCGCGCTCGAGATTGGCTCGCACTTCGGTACGAAAAACATCCATACCGCCTTCGGCGATACCGAAGCTCGCCATGAACGCGTCATCCACGTCAGGCAGTGCGCCTTCGGAGACACGAACGACCTTTACGCTGACGTCTGCCGGCCGGCCAGCGATCGAAACCACCCGGTAATCGCTCGGGAAGTTGACCGTGAAGGTATGCTCAGCGCCCGCAACGAGACCGATCAGACCATTCTCAATGTCGGCAAAAATGGCGTTCGACCCGAGCACAGTTCCTGAACGCTCGGCACCTTCTGCGGGAATCCTGATTTCGCCAGATACCGCCACCGACTCGAACAACACCATGTCGCCAATCTGCGAAGCGCGCTCGACGGTGGTCCAGGTGCGGCGCTGCTCACGCAAGGTCTGAATCATGGTGTCGATGTCCGCGTCTTCGACGACGGCGGTCGGCTTCTTCACCTTCAAGCCGGACACATCGATCTTGCCAATGTCTGGCATCACTTCAAATGTGACTACATACCGGAACTGCCCTTCTTCGATGGTGCCCGCTGCTTCAATGGACGGTGCCACGGCCGGACGCAGGTTCTCTTGCTTGACCGCTTCGCCAAAACTCTCTCGAATCACAGCGGTGGCGACTTCGTTGCGCACCTGTGCACCGTAGCGCTGATCGATCACCTTCGGCGGCACTTTGCCCGGCCGAAACCCCTTCAGGCGAACGCTGCGAGTGAGCTCACGCAGACGATCACGAACTTGCGACTCAAGACGCTCGGCAGGAACACTGACCGTCACTTTGCGCTGGAGGGTACTGATGGATTCGACCGAAACGTGCATGAAAACTCCTGACAACATCGATTGACAAACTGCCCAGCCGTTGCTTGCTATGCGAGCCAGGCGACGTGGGGAATTGAGGGGAAAGAATGGGGAAATTGGAAAAGGAGTTACCGAGGTGGGCACCACGGTACAGTCGTGGCGGTTCGGATGGTGCGAAAGAAGAGACTCGAACTCTCAAGGGTTACCCCACTGGAACCTAAATCCAGCGCGTCTACCAATTTCGCCACTTTCGCTTTGAACCGCACTAGCCTTCGACCACGTCCTATAGATCTCATGCACCCGTTGACATGATGGTGGGCCGTGTAGGATTCGAACCTACGACCTATTGATTAAGAGTCAACTGCTCTACCAACTGAGCTAACGGCCCATCTTGAAATTTTTGCCGCCTGCCGCGAACCATGGCGACAGGATCAGTGTGCCGCATCGTCTCACTGGGGTGGAAGACGGGACTCGAACCCGCGACCCCTGGAATCACAATCCAGTGCTCTAACCGACTGAGCTACATCCACCATTGAAACCTGTTCGCTGCCATCTGTGTCGCTTGCACGCCTTGACTGCCTGAGTGCATCCCGCCAACCCGCACTATCTGTTGTTCGACACACCCTGACGGCGAACCGCAAGTGGCGCGCCCGACAGGAATCGAACCTGCAACCGTCGGCTTAGAAGGCCGATGCTCTATCCGATTGAGCTACGGGCGCAGATTTGCACCGACCTGTTTACTCGAAACATCGACCGTTTGCACAGAATTCCGGCTTACGGTCGGATGGTCGGGGAAGAGGGATTCGAACCCACGACATCCAGCTCCCAAAGCTGGCGCTCTACCAGACTGAGCTATACCCCGGTGTGCCGGCTCTCCGAAGGCGCTCACCGTGCCGCCAAACAGAAGCGGAATGGTAAGCGGCGCACTGGCGCTGCGTCAATTGTGGCGCGAGGGCAACTATTCACAGTCGCGCTCCTTCAGCACTGCTGAAGCTGACTCTGGAGGTCATCGCACGGTGGCTAGGCAGCTTGTGCTCGACACTTGAAACTGCGGGAGGGGCTGTTGCAACAGCCAAAGCTTGCGTTATAGTATATCAATGCAATCGCGCACCCTGACTCCCATCGCTGCCCATCTCGAACCGCAAACTCCGCTTGATCCTGCGGCCAGCGCTGGTGATCGAGTAGGAATTGCTGGTTCGTTGATCTGCGCTGTGCATTGCGCGCTGATGCCTCTGGCGTTGAGCCTGCTTCCCGCTTTGGGCGTCGGCCTAGTGAGCGATGTGGATCTGGACCAGGCATTTGTGATTTTCGCCACCTTGCTTGGCATCGCCACCCTAGGCATTGGTTTTCGGCGGCACCGCGCGCACCATGCGTGGGCGCTTTTGGTGCCAGGCTTGATGCTGGTTTGGACAGGGTCGTTTACGTCAATGCACGATCATTCCATTGGTCATGCGTTGATGATGAGTGCCGGTGGTCTGTTTATCGCAGCGGCGCATTTCGCCAACCTGCGCCTGACCCATCGTTCCGCCAATCGAGTGGTGGGCCGGCTGGGCAACGGCGAACTGGCGTCGGCGAACTGAAACACGGTCAGGATGTGGCTCGTGGCCCTTCGGAGCCCTAGCTGCTATCCTTCGCGCCCTTTCATTCCACCGGCTGCTGCCGGTCGCAACTAGGAGTTATCAGATGGGCAAGGGCGACAAGCGCACCCGCAAGGGCAAGATCAGTGCGGGAAGCTACGGCAATAGCCGCCCGCATTCCGAAGCGACTACGGCAACAGTAACCGCCAAGCCGACAGCGGTGGCGAAGAAAGCACCAGCACGCAAGACCTCAGCCAAAAAGGCCTAACCGTCTCTCTTAGACCGCGTTGATCGTCGCTGCGTACTGCTCTCAGCCCCCGCTCACGCGGGGGTTTTGCTTGGCGCCGCTGCCGGCAGATGACAGCTGAAGGGATCTCCATCCACGTCGATCAGGCAGAGGCTGGGCCACGAAACTGAGTGATTCCGCCGGCAATGACGCGTATGGGTGGCGGCCCCCCGATCCAATTGACGAGCTCTGCAGGCGAAGCCACCGGCCATAGCGCGAGATCCGCGACCGCACCGACGCGTATCTGGCCACGATCCATCAATCCCAACGCTTTGGCCGCGTTGATTGTTGCCCCGCGCAGCGCTTCATCCACGGTCAGCCCGAACAGGACGCAGGCCATATTCATGGCGACTCGCAGCGATGCCAACGGCGATGTGCCGGGGTTGAGGTCAGTCGCCACCGCCATGGGCACACCGGCTGAGCGGAACTGCGCTACCGGTGGCGGGCGGGTTTCGCGCAAGCTGTAGAAAGCGCCGGGCAGCAGCACTGCCACCCCACCGGATTGGGCAAGCGCATGGATGCCTGCGCTTGAAGTGTATTCGACATGGTCGGCGGACAGGCCAGCGAACTCCGCGACCAATTGCGCTCCGCCGAGATCACTCAATTGATCAGCGTGCAATTTCACTGGTAGGCCGAGCGCCTTTGCGGTCTCGAAAACACGCCGCGTCTGTGCTGGCGTGAAACCGATTCCCTCGCAAAATGCATCCACTGCGTCGACCAAGCCCATCTCGGCGAGCGCTGGCAGCATGTGCGCGCACACTAGGTCGACATAGCCGTCCGCGTTGCCTGCGTACTCCTCAGGAACGGCATGCGCGCAAAGCGCAGTGGTGCGCACGCTGATACCGAGTGTTTCGCCAATCTGTCGCGCAGTCCGCAGCATGCGACTCTCACTTTCCAGATCAAGTCCGTAGCCCGATTTGATCTCGATCGTGGTCACCCCGTCCGCGAGCAATGCCCGCGCGCGCGGCAGCGACTGTGCCAGCAACTGCTGATCATCAAGCCCACGCGTCGCCCGCACCGTCGCTTTGATGCCGCCGCCGGATCGAGCGATCTCGGCATAGCTGGCGCCGGCCAAACGGGCTTCAAATTCGTTGGAGCGCTGCCCGCCGTATACCAAGTGGGTGTGGCAATCAATGAGGCCGGGCGTCAACAAAGCGCCGTTGGCATTGATGACCTCGATATCGGTTGCACCAGCACCGGTTACATCAGAGTCAGCCACCTCCGCGTCGTCATCAGCGACTGGCAGCGCATGGAAGTCTGCATCCGCTCCGACGAAGTCAATAAGGCCGTTGCGCCAAGCGACGGTCGCATCATTAATAACTTGGATGCCCCCACCGACAAGCGTGCACACCCTGGCGTTGCGAATGACACCCGCTGCAGAAGCCATCAAGCCAATCCTCACTATGTAGGCCCTGAGTCTATCGGCCGCGGGGGCGATTCGCCTTTGTTGAGATTGCAGGCCAGAATCGTGCGCATGAACGAGCCCACTCAAACCCGCTGCTGGACATCCGCCGGCTGGCAGGCGATGCCGCCGGGTTTGCCGAAGAATGGGGATTGGAGACTGCCCGGCGTCGCCAATACCCATTCGCATGCCTTTCAACGCGCGATGAGCGGACTGACGGAACGCCGTGGTCCTGGCGCTGACAGTTTCTGGTCCTGGCGTGAGCGCATGTACGCCATGGCAGCGCGGTTTGACCCCGACACATTGCGTGATGTGGCCGCACAGCTCTACATGGAGATGCTGGAGGTCGGATACAGCAGTGTCTGCGAGTTTCATTACCTGCATCACGCCGCTGATGGAACCGCTTACGCCGACCCCGCTGAAATGGCGTTGGCCTTGATTGATGCGGCACAGGAAGTTGGCATTGCTCTGGTCCTGCTGCCGACGCTGTATCAGGTCGGTGGATTTGATATGCGCCCATTGGCGGCGCGCCAGATGCGGTTTTTCAACACGACTGAAGCTTATCTGACCCTGTTGCAGCGTCTGGACGGCTTGCGCCGACCGGGATTGGAAATCGGGGTCGCCTTTCACAGTCTGCGCGCGGTACCTGAGCCCGCCATGCGCGAAGTGCTCGTTGCACGCAGCAACCGCCCGCAGCCAATTCACTTGCATATCGCCGAGCAAGTCGCCGAAGTTGATGACTGTCTGGCGCATCGAGGCGCACGTCCCGTCGCCTGGCTACTCGATCACGCACCTGTGGATGCGCGGTGGTGCCTGGTTCATGCCACCCATCTGGATTCCACCGAAGTCAGCGCGCTGGCGGCAGCGGGAGCCTGTGTTGCTTTGTGTCCAACCACCGAGGCAAATCTGGGGGATGGACTGTTCCCGCTGGGCGACTACCTCGCCGCAGGCGGTCACTTTGGGCTGGGTTCGGACAGCCATGCGACGGTCGCCTTGAGCGAAGAGTTGCGCTGGCTCGAGTACGGCCAACGCCTGCTCCATCAGCGTCGCAATATCGCCGCGCTTGCTGCCAATGACAGCACGGGTGAGACGCTGTTTTCGGCAGCGCTCGCGGGTGGGCAGCAAGCCTGCGGTGACTCCACTGACCAAGGGTGGTTCACATTGCGTGCCGATGCCATCGAGCTGGCGGAACGCTCGGCCAACGACATTATCGATAGCTGGCTGTTTGGCAGCAGTCGCGCGCTGGTCCGCGCGGTCTGGGTCAACGGAGTTCAGCAGGTCGTTGACGGACGCCATCGGCTGCGCGATGTCATCGAGCCGCGCTATCGCAAGGCGCTGGGCCGCTTGTTTTCGAACATCTGAGGCAACCTCAGTTGGGAGCAAAACGCATGGAAAGGTCGACGGCGCGAACATGCTTGGTCAGCGCACCGATCGAAATAAAGTCGACGCCGGTTTCCGCAACGGCGCGCAACGATTCAATACCCAATCCGCCAGAGGCCTCCAGCGGCAGGCGTCCGCCACAGAAGGCAACGGCAGCGCGCATTTCGGCGAGGCTGAAATTGTCCAGCAGAATGCGCGTCGCACCTCCGCGGGCCAGCGTTTCGTCCAGCTGCTGCATCGTTTCTACCTCGACGATCAGCGGTAACGCCGGATACCGGGTCCGCGCCAGATCGATGGCTGCGCCGAGACCGCCCGCTGCCAGAATGTGATTCTCTTTCAGCATCACGGCGTCAAATAAGCCAATCCGATGGTTATTGCCACCGCCGCATCGCACCGCGTACTTCTGCGCGAGACGCAATCCCGGCAAGGTCTTGCGCGTGTCGAGAATACGCGCCGACGTACCCGCAACTGCGTGCACGAAATCAGCCGTGGCCGTGGCCGTGGCAGACAGGGTCTGCAGGAAATTCAGAGCGCTGCGCTCGGCGCTGAGCAGAGCTCGAGTGCGGCCACGAATGCGACACAACTCGCTGCCGGGCCGCACACGTTCGCCATCATCGACAAGCCAGTCGACCCGGACGTTCGGATCGAGGTGATGGAAGCATGCGTCCACCCAGTGCTTTCCGCAGATGACGGCCGCATCACGGCAGATGATGGCGGCCTCGCTTGGCCCATCCGCAACCAGCGAAGCCGAGACATCGCCGCTGCCCAAATCTTCGCC
>JBBQQV010000141.1:0-7482 GCA_038215505.1 Lysobacterales bacterium | reverse complement strand
TGAAGGTTCAGTGATCGAGTGCTGAATAAACGTTAAAGTTCAGCATCGATTAAGCCCCAAGTTGCAGCAAGCGTGCATTTGTTCACACTTTGTGATGGCGAAGCGAACGCGCTTCCCAATCTGCGAACACCCCGGTGCGTTGAAGATCCGCCGTCGGTGCGTCCGAGACGCACCCTACTTGCTGCAAGCAGCACCGTCGGAAAGCCCGCAGCGGCCATGGGTGAGTTCAAGACCTACCTCTATACGTAGGGTGCGTCTTGACGCACCACGAGGACTGAACCAGCACCATAGACGCATCAAGACTTGTTGCCGGTGTGTCAAGACGCACCCTACTGGTTCCCTTGCTCTGTTTCGGCCAAGCCACCGAGGATGGTGGTTTAGGTCCCCTAGGCCCCTGATAATCTCTGGAAGCTTTTGGCGATCTTGGCTAGTCGCCAAACTTCGCCAGATACGACACAGGCTCCAGATGACAGCGGCCTGAGATCGCGCCGGGAAGGTCGAATAGCTTTGGTTTGTCGCGGTAGTCGAACAGCCGGTAGAGGTGGTATAGGTCCGCATCCTTCTCTGATCGGCACAGCTCGTTGCGGCTGACGAAGAATGGCGTGAGTTGTCCGAACGACGTTGTCTTCACCTCGATCAAGCGCTCGCGTCCATCCTCATCAAAAGAGAGCACATCGAATCCGAGGCCATCCCCTTGGGTCGTGGCGACGTGTTCAACACGATTGCTTAGCGCCTTTTTTCCACAAGCATGCAGTCGACGGGCTTCTAGCTCGACGACGAATATCTCGCCAGCGCGACCCAGCGAACGATTGCGGGCTTCTTGTGCCAGAAAGTCGCGTTTGGCGGCCACGAACCTTTCAGCGTAAATAGGTGGCGACTCCCGAACCTTCTTGGCAAGCGCTGGAGTGGGGACCCAGATTGACGCCGGGTCTAGTGCGGCGGTTGCCACGGCCGGTCGCATTACCGCTGCTTGCGCTGCTTCTTGGACCGCGATGTTACCGGTCAATTGTGCTTCGACTACATCGGCAAGCAGTGCCTGGTAGTTGCCTCGCGGCTTGTATCCGTCGATGTAGGGATAGCCGAGTTCGATCATCACAGCGCTGATATTGCAGTGTTTGAACTCGATGGATGCGCGACTGCGCCCTTCCAGATTCTGGATCAACGCCTTGGCATGCTCGGACTTGTTGTAGCTCTGGCCATTCAATTCCAGCGTCAGCATTCGAAGGTAGCTGGCAGCGCAAGCTTCGACTTCGATTTGCGACCAGTCCGGCATGACTCAACTCCCAGGTGGCCGCGCTCATCCAAGTGAGCACCTGTTCCCCCGATGGCCAGGTTAACGGGAAAGGCGGGGCTAGAGACAATTAGCCCTTTCAAAGAAGAAAAAGCTGTCAGAAACAACTCCGCCACCTCGATTGAGAAGCGGCATCCCTGTCGCAACGACAACCGCCAACGCCCCCCTCAATGCGCCTCATCCCAATTGCCACCAGTCCCAACATCAACCACCAACGGCACCCGCAAACTCGCCGCTGCCTGCATCAATCCACGCACTTCCGCGCACAGCGTGTCGCAGAAGTCGACATCCACTTCAAACACCAGTTCATCGTGGACCTGCATGATCATCAGGGCGCGGTTGGCGTGTGGGATCAGCCAGTCGTGGACGCGGCGCATGGCGATTTTGATGATGTCGGCGGCGGTGCCTTGCATGGGCGCGTTGATCGCGGCGCGTTCGGCGCCGGCGCGTTGGGCGGGGTTTCTGGAGTGGATTTCGATCAGTTGCAGACGGCGACCAAACACCGTTTCCACATAGCCGCGTTCGTGCGCGCTCTTGCGGGCGTCTTCCATAAAGCGGCGGACGCCGGGATAGCGGGTGAAGTACAGGGCGATGTAGTCCTGCGCCTCGCCGCGTGAAATGCCCAGTTGGCGCGCCAGTCCAAACGCGCCCATGCCGTACATCAATCCAAAGTTGATTGCCTTGGCCGCGCGCCGTTGCTCGCCGCTGACATCGCCGAGCGCAACCGCGAACACTTCCGCGGCGGTGGCGCGGTGCACGTCGTGGCCACCGTCAAACGCGGCCAACAAGGTCGCGTCCCCGGACAGGTGGGCCATGATCCTGAGCTCGATCTGCGAGTAGTCACAGGCAACGATCAGGCGACCCGGTGGGGCGACAAATGCGCGTCGAATGCGCCGCCCGTCCTCGGAGCGAATCGGGATGTTCTGCAGATTGGGATCGCTGGATGACAGCCGCCCGGTGGCGGCGCCGGCCTGGTGATAACTGGTGTGTACGCGGCCGGTGGTTGGGTTGATCATCTCCGGCAGTTTGTCGGTATAGGTGCTGCGCAGTTTGACCAGACCGCGATGGTCGAGGATCAGGCGTGGCAGTTCGTGCTGGTCGGCAATCGCTTCCAGCGCTTCTTCATTGGTGCTGGGCTGGCCGGTGGGTGTCTTCACGCCGGGTGGCAGTTTCAGCTCATCAAATAACAAGGCAGCGAGCTGTTTGGGGGATTCGAGATTGAAGTGGCGGCCGGCCACTTCGAATGCGCGTTGCTGCGTCGCCAACATGCGTTTGCTCAAGTCCGCACTTTGCCGACGCAGTTCGGCTGCATCAATGAGTACGCCGTTCGCCTCGATCGCGGTAAGCACCGGCACCAAGGGCATTTCGATGTCGCGATACACCTTCTCAAGCGTGGGCTCGGTGGCCAGCTTTTTCGCAAGCTCAACATGCAGACGCAGGGTGATGTCGGCGTCTTCGGCGGCGTAAGCGGTCGCTTGCTCCAGGGCGACGTCGGCAAACGAGATTTGTTTGGCGCCCTTGCCGGCCACGTCCTCGAAGCGAATGGTGCGATAGCCCAGATAGCGTTGCGCCAGCGAATCCATATCGTGGCGCTGACCGGCGGCCTGCCAGACCGCACTAGCGAGCATCGTGTCCTCGGCGTAGCCGGCGACGTCGACGCCATGTCGCCGCAGCACGTGCAGGTCGTACTTGCCGTGCTGGCCGAGCTTGGGCTTGGCGGCGTCGCTCAACAGTGGCCGCAGCGCGTCCAGCACCAGGGTCTGTGCAAGTTGCTTGGGTGCGCCCGGATAACGATGCGCCAGCGGGATATAGCAGGCGTGGCCGGTGGCAACCGCCAAGCTGATGCCGACCAAGTTGGCTTGCATCGCGTCCAGCGCGTCGGTTTCCGTGTCAAACGAGATCAACTCTGCCGTTTGCAGGCGGGCGACCCATTGATCGAGTTGCTCGCTGGAAAGCACACATTCGTACTCGCCTTGACTCGCAAGGGCGGGATCAAGCGCGCCTGCATCGGTGCTGCCAGCTGCGACCGCACCGCGCCCACGCGCGCGGCTCGGCTCGGTCGTGGTCGTCTGCGTGCGGGTAGCGCCTTCAAGTTCACGCAATAACTGGTTGAAGCCATAACGTGTGTACAACTCGCGCAGCGCCTCGCGGTCGCGCTCACGCAAGCTCAGTGATTGCGGCGTCTCATCCAGTGGCACATCGGTCTTGATGGTCACCAACTGCCGGTTCAGCGGCAATCGCTCCAATGCCGCGCGCAGGTTCTCGCCGATCTTGCCGCCGATCTGGCTGGCATTCGCAATCACCGAATCGAGATCACCGTATTCAGCCAGCCATTTGGCGGCGGTCTTGGGGCCGCATTTGTCGACGCCGGGAACGTTGTCGACGCTGTCGCCCATCAAGGCGAGGTAGTCGACGATCTGCGCCGGCCGCACGCCAAACTTCTCGACTACGCCGGCGTCATCCAGCGTGCTGCCACTCATGGTGTTGACCAGACGGATGCCCGGCCGCACCAATTGCGCGAAGTCCTTGTCGCTGGTCGATATCACCACATCGATGGCGTGTGTGTGGGCGGCCAGCGCGAGCGTGCCGATCACGTCGTCGGCTTCTACTCCGCTGACGCGCAGGATAGGAAAGCCCAAGGCTTCGACGATGGCGAGCATGGGCTCGATCTGCGCGCGCAGGTCGGCGGGCATGGGCGGCCGGTTTGCCTTGTATTCCGCGTACAACGCATCGCGAAAGGTTGGCCCCGAGGCATCCATCACGAAGGCTGCGCAATCAGGTTTTTCTTTCAAGGTGGTGCGCAGCATATTGACCACGCCAAACAGCGCGCCGGTGGGCTCGCCAGCGGCGTTGCTCAGTGGCGGCAGCGCGTGGAAGGCGCGATAGAGGTAGCTAGAACCGTCGATCAGTACGAGGCGTGACATGCGGTGTCAGGGCCGGAAAAATGAATCGCGATTCTACCGCTGCGGCTGCGCGCCACCGCGCAGACAGAGTTCGCCGCAAGGCGCTTGCTATCCTTTCCCAAAGCTCACACGAAGGCGCGGCATGTCGATCATCCGAATCACCCTCACCACCTTGCTGCTGACGGCCGGTTTGCCGGTGCTGGCGGCAGAACCCGCCGCACTTCCGCCTCCGCCGGATGAGCCCGCGATCATGGCGTTGCCAGCGGAGCCCGGTGCGGCACCTACCGTGACCATCCGCAAAATCGACAATGGCGATGTGGTGGAGGAATATCGCCAGGACGGTCGCCTGACTTCGATCCGAGTGAAGCCAGCGCGCGGCCCGGCGTATACGGTGCAGGACACCAACGGCGATGGCCGGCTCGATCGCAAGGACATGGAAGGCCCGGTCGCGCCCGTGTATTGGACCTTGTACGAATGGGATTGAGCGATGGCTGCAGAGGATAAGTCTGGCTGGGTTGAGCGCATCGCCAATGCCGTAGTGCAGCCATTAACCAGCGACGACGAGATCGGCTCGGCCTGGTCGGTGGTGCACGAGCTGCGGCCGCATCTGGATCGCGAGGGGCTGATCGCGGCCTGCAAGGCGCAGCGCGCTGAGGGCTATCTTGCTGCCGGTCTGTTTATCGATGAACGCTGCATCGGGTTTGCCGGTTATCGCCTGCAAACCATGCTGGCGCATGGTCGATTTCTGTACGTCGATGATTTGGTCGTTACCGAATCCTTGCGCGGTGGCGGTGCCGGCGAGCAATTGCTGGACTGGTTGCTAGTCGCTGCACGGGAAGCCGGCTGCGGCTCGCTGCAGTTGGATTCCGGCAGCCAACGCAGCGGCGCGCACGCCTTCTATTTTCGCTGCGGAATGAAGATTTCTTCCTTCCATTTCTACCGCCCGCTTCCCACGTGAGCAACGCACCCTCGGCGGCGCAAGCGGGCTGGCTGGCCGCCCCTTTCGCTTGGCTGAAGACGGCACTCAACGTGGCCATGGTGGCCTTGGTGATGCTGAGTTTCACGCTGGTGGTGGCGCGTTATGCATTCGGCAACAGTTCGGTTGCCGGTCAAGAAGCGTTGCAGTGGTTGAACGCACTCTGCTTCATGTTCGGCGCGGTGCTGGCGGTTCGTCATGGCGGCCACGTGCGCGTGGATCTGCTGTATGCGCGCTTCTCACCGCGCCGTCAGGCGTTGGTTGATCTGTTGGGCACCGCGTTTTGTCTGCTGCCATTTGCGGCCTTCATGCTTTGGATCAGCTTCGACTACGTCGCTGCCAGCGTGCAGATGCGTGAGGCCTCGCAGGAGTCCGGCGGCTTGCCGGCGGTGTATGCGCTGAAGGCGCTGATTCCGATTACGGCAGCACTGCTGATCGCGCAAGGCGCTGCCGAGCTCGTGTCGGCTTGGCAGCGGCTGCGGCGGAGCTAGCTGGCATGCAAACCGCGCTCGTATCGATGTTGATCCTGACCCTGGTGGCGGCCCTGATGGCCGGTTATCCGGTGGCATTCACTTTGGCAGGTGTCGCCCTGCTGTTTGCGGCGATCGGGTCACTGGCCGGTGGTTTTGACCTGACCTTGTTGCAGGCCTATCCCAACCGCGTGTTTGGGATCATCAACAACGCGACCTTGCTGGCCGTGCCCTTGTTCGTTTTCATGGGCGCGATGCTGGAGCGATCCAAGCTGGCAGCAGAAATGCTGGAAGCCGTCGCTGGCCTGTTTGGACAGCGCCGCGGCGGCATCGCGGTGGCAGTGCTGCTGGTCGGCGCGTTGCTCGCCGCATCCACCGGCATCGTCGGCGCCACGGTGGTGGCGATGGGTTTGATCGCCTTGCCGGTCATGCTGAGAAACGGCTATTGCCCGCGCCTCGCCAGCGGCACCATCTGCGCCTCCGGCACCTTGGGGCAGATCATTCCACCCTCGGTCGCGCTGGTGCTGCTAGGCGATCAACTCGGCAGCGCCTATCAGCGGGCGCAGCTCACACTGGGCAATTACAGTCCGCGCACCGTGTCGGTGGGCGATCTGTTTGCGGGGGCCCTGTTGCCCGGCATTGGACTGGTGCTGCTCTACTTGATGTATGTGTTGTGGGTGGCGTGGCGACAGCCCGAGCGCGCGCCAGCACTGCCCGCAGAGGCATTGGCGCAGCGCTCGCTGGGCAAACTGGTAAACGCCTTGGTGCCAGCACTGTTGCTGATGATCGCCGTGCTGGGCAGCATCCTGGCTGGCATTGCAACGCCTACCGAAGCGGCCGCCGTCGGTGCGGTGGGTGCGGTGGTGCACGCGATCATCGCGCGTCGCTTGACCCTGAACATGTTGCGCGAAGTTGCCGAACAAACTGTATCGATCACCGCGATGGTGTTCACCATCTTGCTCGGTGCGTCCCTGTTTGCGTTGGTATTCCGCGGCCTCGGCGGCGATGAGCTGGTTCACGAGACATTGACCGCCATGCCCGGTGGCCGCTTCGGTGCACTGATCGTGGTGATGCTGATCATGTTCGTGCTCGGTTTCATCATCGACTTCATCGAGATCGTGTTCGTGGTCGTACCTATCGTTGCGCCGGTGCTGTTTGTGCTGGGTGTGGATCCGGTGTGGCTGGGCGTGATGATGGCGATCAACCTGCAAACCAGTTTTCTTACGCCGCCGTTTGGGTTTGCCTTGTTTTATTTAAGCGGCGTCGCCCCGCCGGAGCTGCAAACCAAGGACGTGTATCGCGGCGTGCTGCCTTTCATCGGCCTGCAATTGTTGATGCTGGTGATTTTGGCGCTGTGGCCGGAGTTGGCGACCTGGTTGCCGGAGCTGCTCTACGGCAGCTGATAGCGGCGCTGGCAACGGCAATTCGGCCCGTCCAGCGCAGCGGAGCAAGCTCGGCTCTACAGAAGCAAGCGCAGCGCATGCTCGCCATGTGCGCGGGCAAAGCAGCCCGCTTGAAGCCAGACTTACGGATCAGCCGGGCGCTTGTTCGGCCTCTGCTCGCTGGATGTAATAGGCCATTTCCGAGACCCGATGCCAAGCCATGGCCTGCGTCTGGAAGGCGCGGTAGGACTCATACACCCGCTTGGCGAACGGATCGCGGGCGGCGATCTCTTCCAGCACGGCTCGGCTTGCCTCGCGCAAGGCGTCCAGCACCGCCCTGGGCAGTGGTCTGAAGTCGACCTTGTGCTCGTTAATCAGTTGTTCGAGTGCCTGCTGATTGCGCGCGGTGTACTCGGCCAGCATGGCGTCGTTGGTGGCCCGACAACAGGTTTCGATGATG
>JBBQQV010000140.1:0-7484 GCA_038215505.1 Lysobacterales bacterium | reverse complement strand
CGCGGCGCGGAAGGTCGCCACTTCGATGATCTCGCGGCCATAGACGACGTGGGCGAGGCGAAATCGCCGACCAATCAAACGGCAATTGCGGAACAAGCCACGCACTTGCTCCGGAGTGGCATCGGTGGCGATGTCAAAATCCTTTGGCGCACCGCCGATCAAAAGGTCACGCACCGCGCCGCCCACCAGATAGCCTACGAAGCCTGACTCGCGAAGCTTGTAGAGCACGCGCAGAGCGTTGGGGCTGATCTGCTTGCGCGAGATGCAGTGTTGGTCGCGCGACACGACCAGCGAGGTCGTGCGGGTATCGTCAATTGCCGGAAGCACCAGAATGATTTGCTCGTTAGTGCCGCGATAGTCGCGACGTGCGGACGTGGCGGCATGCCGTCGTTTGAGTCCAACGATCGACGCGTAGCGGCCACCGCGCATTGCGCCAGTGCAGCCGCTTTCGTTATCCTATCGGCTCTGCGGCGCTTCGATCAATGAGCACGGCTCAATGAGCCAGATTCAGTGAGCCCGTCTCAATGAGCACGGATCATTGAGCACGGACCATTGAGCACGGATCATTGAGATGGGATCATTGAGCACAGACCAAAAAGCTCGTAGTTATCCGCGCTCCCTTCGTCTAGCGGCCTAGGACACCGCCCTCTCAAGGCGGGAACACGAGTTCGAACCTCGTAGGGAGCACCACTTCTCTTCCGACCCTCGCGGTCGCCTCGCGGAAACCAAGCACGATGCCCTTCGTCGTCACCGAGAGCTGCATCAAGTGCAAGTACACCGACTGTGTGGAAGTCTGTCCGGTCGACTGTTTTCACGAAGGCCCAAACTTTTTAGTCATCGATCCCGACGAGTGCATCGATTGCACACTCTGCGAGCCAGAGTGTCCGGTCAACGCCATTTATCCAGAAGACGACGTGCCGGCCGGTCAAGAAAAGTTCATCGCGCTGAACGCCGAACTGGCGAAAGCGTGGCCGGTGATCGCCACCCGCAAGGAGGCGCCAGCCGACGCCAAAGAGTGGGAAGCCGTGACCAACAAACTGGATTTGCTACAGCGCTAAGTTCCACACCGCAGCAGGCGGATGAAACTGAGCAGCCAAGACAGCGCTGACCGTTCCGATCAGATCAGCGCCTGTCTGCTGCGCTCAGCTCAAACGGATGCGCAACGCGGCCAACAATTTGCCAGCCGCGCCACCGGTGACATTGCCACCCTTGGCGTCCACCGCGCCAACTCGACTGGTTTCACCATCGCGGGTCACCCGGACCAGAAATTCCGCGCCGTCAAATCGCACGTTGTAGGCCGCCAGCACTTGCGCGCGCTCCACAATTTCGACCCCGTCGGTCCGCTCTAGCGCAATGCCCAAGCGCCGCCAAGTGGATTCCACCGAGTCATTCACTGGAAACGGTCCACTGGCGACGATGGACGGAGACGCGGCGGAAGCCAGCGTGGCTGGCTTCGCGACGGCGGCTGAGCCGACCACCGGGACAGCCATCGCCGGATCGACGCGTGGCGTGTCGAGATCGGGCGGAATCTCCAACGACCGCGATTCCACCGCGTTCTCATAATCGCTCTTGCCACGAAACCAGCTGCAACCGCTCGCCGCAATAATCGCTGCCGCAAGCACAGCAACACTCAGCGCACGCATCGGGGAACTCCGCATCGTTGAAATACTCCAGAAGGATTGGGCGACGCTGTGCGGTCAGATGGCGTCAAGCCAACCGTCCGTCTTCCAGCGCGCTGACGGCGGCGGTCATTTCTGACAGTCCATCGCGCAGCTCGGGCGGCAAGGGTAGCAGGGGCAGCCTCACCACGTCTGCGCAAAGGCTTAACTGGGCCAATATCGCCTTGAGAGGAATCGGATTGGGCGCAACGGCCAAACTTGTGTAAAGCGGCTGCAGTTTACGATCAAGATCCGCTGCAGCGCTGGCTTGGCCGCTCTTTGCGAGTTCGCACAAACGCGCGAATGTAGCTGGAACCACGTTGGAAGCAACCGAAATCACCCCGTCCGCGCCATCCAGCATCGCCCGCAATGCCGTCGGGTCGTCACCGCTGAGTACCGCGAATCCAGGGCGGCGCAGATCCAGCAATTCGCGCATGCGATCAGCATCCGGCAGCGCTTCCTTGATACCAATGATCGTCGGCAAGGCAGCCAAGGTTTGCACGGTTGCTGGCAACAGATCTCCCGCTGCCCGTGAGGGCACGTTGTAAAGCACCACCGGCAGCCCGCCTTGCTCGGCAACGCTGGAAAAGTGCGCGATCAAGCCCGCCTGAGTTGGCCG
This sequence comes from Lysobacterales bacterium, assembly GCA_038215505.1. Lineage (GTDB taxonomy): Bacteria > Pseudomonadota > Gammaproteobacteria > Xanthomonadales > Xanthomonadaceae > JANNWF01. Next base: position 5,207 of record JBBQQV010000140.1, on the reverse strand, counting down.
CACGTAAGGCGGTGTAACGACCAGCGCGATATCGATGCCACAGGCCTTCGCGCGCCGCACCTGCGCCACCGTGCGTGCCGTACCTGACAATCCGCAGCCGGCGAGCAGTGGAATCCGCCCCGCCGTCTGTTTCACGGCCGCGCGCAGCAGACACTCAAACTCCTCGTCTTCCAGCATTGCCGCTTCGCCCGTGGATCCGGCAATGACCAAAGCAGCCGTGCCCGCAGCAATCTGCCGATCAATCAACCGCGCAAGCGCGCCGAGATCAAGTTGGCCGTCAGCAGCAAAAGGAGTTGCCAACGCCGTGATACTGCCGCGAAGCTGCACGTTACGAGTTCCAGAACGTCAAAGGTCGGGATGTTAACTTGAAAGTCGTTCATGGGCCGCCAGTCAAAAATGCGGCGCCAACAGACACGGCGCCGGCAGCCTTTCATCCGTCGGAATGGCTTCCCGCCACGACGGTTACTTGCGGCGTGGAATGGCGGGCAAGTATTCTGGCCCAGCGGCAACCGCCCGTTGAGTTGTCTCCTATGACTTGTTGGGGGGTGCACCGCTCCACGCCGCTTGCCTCACGCAGCCCGCTTCACCCCGCTCACTTGGAATGCTTGCCTTGACCGAGTCTTCGCAGCGCCCGAATACCAACGAAAATTATCTGCTCATCAATGCGTTCGCGACCCATCCCGACTCTCCTTTGCTGTCGGTGTCAAAAAAAATCGCGGACTCCGGCTGCAATTTGTATGACGCGCGCTTGGCCACGGTCGGCCGCGATGTGTCTGTACTGGCGCTGGCCGTCGGTTCCTGGGACGCGGTTGCCAAGCTCGAATCTTCTTTGACCAGGCTGGAGCGCGAAGAGGGCATTCGCTTGCTCAGCTACCGCACGGGCGCCAAGCCCGTGCAAAGCAACCTGCTGCCCTACATTGTCGAAGTGGTTGCTGCCGACAAGCCGGGCATCCTGTTTCAGCTGGCCGATTTTTTTGACCGCCAAGGCATCACCATCGAGAACCTGCAGTCGTCGCGCTATCGGGCGATGCAGACGGGTGCCGACATGTTCTCTGCGCAAATCACGATTGGGATTCCCTCCAGCATGCACATTGCCGCCCTACGTGATGACTTCCTCGAGTTCTGTGACCACTTGAATCTCGATGCCATCATGGATCCCATGAAGTATTAGAGGTGAGCCTCATGCCAAGCATCGGCGAACGCATTCCCGATCTGCCCCTCAACCGCATCCACGGCGGAGTCGGTCGTCTGTCCGACTACCGCGGACGTTGGCTGGTCATTTTCTTTTATCCGAAAGACAACACGCCCGGATGTACTACCGAAGGTGTCGATTTCAATGCTTTGCTGCCGCGCTTTGAAGCGCTTGACGCAGCGCTACTCGGGGTATCCCGTGACTCGTTGAAGTCTCACCAGAATTTCAGCGCCAAGTACGACTTTCGCTTCGACCTGCACAGTGACACCGACGAGGCCGTGTGCAAAGCCTTCGATGTCATCCAGGAAAAGTCCATGTACGGACGGATCACGCTAGGCATTGTCCGCAGCACGTTTCTGATCGATCCGCGCGGCGATATCGGGCAGATTTGGAGCCCGGTCAAGGTCAAGGATCATGCGGCGAGCGTGCTCGCTGCGCTCGAATTGGCCGTGCCGGAATACGCCCAGCAGTGATCCCGTCCGAATCGGATCGCTTTCCCCCACTGCGCCCGCTGCGCGCGCAGCACTTCCCGCCTCCCCCGACGGACATCGCCAAACCATGATGACCCGCAGCAAGCGCATCTACGTGCTTGATACCAACGTGCTGATGCACGATCCCACCGCCCTGTTCAAATTCGAAGAACACGACGTGTTTCTGCCGATGATGGTGTTGGAGGAGCTGGACGCCTCCAAGAAGGGTCACTCCGAAGCAAGTCGAAACGCGCGCCAGGTCAGTCGCTTCATCAACGAACTGATCGAGGCCGGCAACGGTGGCCCGATCGAAGACGGCTTGCTCTTGCAGCGGCCAAAAGAGTTGAAGTTACGAGCAGGCCCTGGCAGCGGACGGCTGCTGTTTCAGATTCAGCCGGTCACTCCCGGCCAACGCTTCGGCACCGTACTGCCGGATAACCAGATTCTTGGCGCGATTCTGGCGTTGCGCGAATCACGCCCCGACGAGCACGTGGTGTTGGTGTCCAAGGACATCAACCTGCGGATCAAGGCGTCGATTTGCCAAGTCCCTGCCGAGGATTACGAGAATGACCGCGCGCTGGATGATTTCAGCCTGTTGTACGCCGGCGCGCGTGAACTGCCGCCGGATTTCTGGAACCGGCACGAAAGTGATCTGCGCTCCTGGAGCGAGCGTGGCCGCACCTTCTATGAATTGCAGTTATGCGATGACGAGGACTGGTTTCCTAATGAATTTCTGTACTTGCCGGGCGACGATGAAGTCGAACTGAAAGTCCATAAGATAGATGGCGACCGAGCTGTCCTGCAGATCGTCGACGACTTCCGCCACAGTCAGCACGCGGTGTGGGGAATCTCCGCGCGCAATCGCGAGCAGAACTTCGCGATCAATGCGCTGATGGACCCAGAAATCGATCTGGTCACCCTGCTTGGCACCGCAGGCACAGGCAAGACCTTGCTTGCACTTGCCGCTGGCATGGCGCAGACCATGGATCAGCAACGCTACCGCGAAATCATCATGACTCGCGCGACGGTCTCGGTGGGCGAAGACATCGGCTTCCTGCCGGGCACCGAAGAAGAAAAAATGACTCCGTGGATGGGTGCGCTGACTGACAACCTGGAAGTGCTGACCCACAATCAGGAGGGCGGTGCGTGGGGCCGCGCCGCCACCAACGATCTATTGGCATCGCGGATCAAGATCCGGGCGATGAACTTCATGCGCGGACGCACCTTCCTCAATCGGTGGATCATCATCGACGAGGCGCAGAACATGTCGCCAAAACAACTGAAGACGCTGATCACCCGCGCCGGTCCGGGCACCAAGATCATCTGCCTCGGCAATGTTGAACAGATCGATACGCCGTATCTGACCGAGACAACGTCTGGACTCACCTATGCGGTGGATCGCTTCAAAGGCTGGGCCCACTCCGCCCACGTCACCTTGCGCCGCGGCGAGCGTTCGCGCCTGGCGGATTTTGCTTCTGAGATGTTGTAGGGGGCAGGAGCGGGATCTGGGAGTTGGGGGCTGGGCTTGGCGTGAACCGACGCGCCTTGAGTGCGCGTGAAGCCCCGCGCTCGGAGGGCGCCGCTCCTGCGGCGCCGCTCTTCAATCAACATTCGAAGCAGCTGCGCAGGGGCGCGCCCGTCCCATTCAAAAGCCGCCTTGCGAAGGCTTGCTGCACGCCGACGGCGTGCGGGTGTAACGGCGCAATTCTGCGCAAGCAGCCAGCAGTCTTGGAACTTCAGTTTGTCGCCGGAAAAGTAAAAACAATCAGCCGCCCACGGCACCCGTCGCCCGATAGTCCTCATAAGACTTCTCTTCTACATACGCCGAACCCAGCGCCAGATTGATCTCACGCTTGATCCGCGCGCGATCATCATTTTCGAAGTACACCGCGCGCGCCAAACGCACGAACTCGGCATCAAACGCCTGGGCTTTTTCTTGCAGACGAATGTCGTCTTCGATCACCCACAAACTTTCGTTGACAGCCTTCAAGGCGGCACGCAGATCAGCAATGTCAACCTGCGCAGCCGGAGATTGCCCCCAGGTCGCGTTCAACGCTACAAGTTCGCGTCGAACATTGGCGAGCTTGGCCGGGTCACGCATGCGCTCGGACTTGATTTCGAGGATGGAAATTTTGTCGAGCAGCTCGCCAAACGAAACCGGCACCAGAATCTCGGACATGGGTGATTTGCCTTACGCAAGTGAGTGGTAGGGGCTGCGGGTCATCGCAGTATCCATTGCCGCAACGAGCTGCCGCCAATGCCGCCGTCGAACAACAAAAAGGCCAGCGTCAGCTGGCCTAGATGTTTGAACCAATTCAAAAAATATGGCGGAGAAGGAGGGATTCGAACCCTCGTCACGGATAAACCGTGAACCGGATTTCGAATCCGACCCGGAAACCAAGCGTTACCACGGCCCGCAAGAGTGTAGCCTTTCCGCAATTCGCTGAAAACTGATGCCCTGAAAGCAAGGCGTGGCGCGGGGGTGTTCCGAATTGTGGAACATGCGATCAACCCTTGGTGGGTCGCCACCAGCTCCGCGATGTGATCTCGCTGCGCACGCTATGAGCATGCAGAGGGACTCAGGTCAGCCAATGCTGCGGGTGGCAAGCAGCAGTCATTGTGTACGTGCCCTGCGGTCAGACTTTCCAGCCGCAACAACCACTCGATGACAAGCCGGCACGCGGATGACCAGCCGCAATCGCCAGAAAAGCTGCACACCGCTAAAGAGAACGTGACCGGCCGCTAACGAACCACGAGAGTCATTCAAAGACGTCGCCAGAACGAGAAAGCGGTCATTCGAAGGTGACCCCATTGAAGGCGGCAGACGGCCTGCCATCGACGCAGCCCCGGATGACATTAAGGCGAACAAAGACCGCCGCAAAGTCGACGAGCGCCGCCGATCAATGAGCTGGACGCATCCTTGCTTGACTTGCTCCCTCAGCTATCCTGGATGCGGCGCGCGCCGAAGGTCTCCTCCAGCGCCTCAACGCATGCGCTTCGGGCGGAACCAGCGCGTTCATCAACCGGGCTTGCCTCCGGAGTGTGGGGTCTCGTACAACAGCAACAGGTAGGCGAATTCCTACGCTGCGCAGCAGCGATGTCCTACCCGTGCACGGGACAAACGCCGATGGGCGGCGATGAAGCCGCGCGAAACACTGTGCAGCCGTTGCTGCACAGGAGCGCTTCGTGCTGCGCCTCACCGCACTGGAGGGACGCACAACGCCGCTCGTTGCCAGCGCCGCACCGACCGCGCTGCCGGCCGCGCCGACCTATGCTCGCCATGTTTCCGAGCGCACGCTGCTGTACGCGCTGGTGCAGGCGCACTACCCGGATTTGATTGCGCGTCTTACGGCAGAAGACCGCTCGCTGCCGGAGACCGTGCGCGAGGAGTTCGAGGCGTTCCTGCGCTGCGGCGTGCTCGACCACGGCCTCCTGCGCGTGGTGTGCGAGCAGTGCCATGCGGACAAATTCGTCTGGAACGAATTTGAACAGCCGTAGGCTGGCCCGAAGGGCGTAGGGCAGGAAGCCCGGAGTAACGGCTGCTG
>JBBQQV010000139.1:0-7485 GCA_038215505.1 Lysobacterales bacterium | reverse complement strand
GCTATCAGCCTTGGAGGCTGAGGGCCGGGGTGAGGTCGTAACAAGTCCTCGGGTAATTACAGCGAATCAACGTGAGGCAATCATCCGCCAAGGCGATGAGGTTGGGTTTACCACGTTGCAATCAGGATCTAACGGTGGTGTGCCCACGTTCACGACGGAGTTCAAAGAGGTTCTTCTGGAACTCAAAGTCACGCCCACGATCACCCAAGATGGTCGGGTTTTCCTTGCCCTGGAAGTCAAGAAGGACGAGTTGACCGGCTTCTTTCAGTCACCGCAAGGCAGAATTCCGGAAATTTCTACACGCGAGATCAGTACGGCGGTGTTGGTCGATAACTCGCAGACTGTAGTGATTGGTGGCGTCTATGAGTTTCGATCCCAGGAGGATTTGCAAAAGGTGCCCTTCTTAGGTGACGTGCCAGTGCTCGGAAATCTCTTCAAGACCAAGTCCAAGAATCATGACAAGGCGGAGCTTCTGATCTTCGTCACACCAAAAGTATTACAAGTTGCCGGAAAGCGCCCGTGAATCCATTGCCTAACTCATGTTTCCTAATCGCGCGCAGCACCGCTGATGCACGGAGAATAACGATGAAAGCGAAAGCCAGCTTGAAGTATCTTCTGCTTTTGATTGCAGCGGCGATGCTGTCGGCGTGCGGCGGTAGTAGCAGCGACAGCGATGGTGGATTCACCCCCCAAGGTATTCGGGTGACTGCCACCCCGCAGAGTGTGACAGTTGCGTCGGGTACGACAACTGACATCAGTGTTCGAGTGACTGAATCAGGCGGGGCGGCCATACGCGAAGGAACTATAGTTTCTGCTGCGGTGAACCCTGCCGCCAACGGAACAATAGTCTCGGTAGACGGAGCTGGCATCCTCGGCGGTTCGCAGATTGGCACCGTTGGAGGCAACGCAAACTTTAGATTTCGTGGTACCGGCGCAGGGGGGGCAGCGGCGATTACGTTCTCCGTTGTTGACCCCAATGCACCCGCACGAACGGAGAGCGTGGTTGTCAACCTAACGGTGACGCCACCAGGGCCAGACAATCGCCTGATCTTACAAGCCACAACAACCACGCTCCCCATCAATGCCTTTAATGTGCAGCCTTTCGTAGGCTCGCCTTTCATGGCTGAAGTGACCGTTACAGTTAGATCATCCAGCGGCCAGCTGCAAAACACCCCGGATGGGATTCAAGTATCGGTCAATCCAGTTGGTAGCACAGGTGGCTTCAGTACGCTCGACGATGGCTCTACGACCGTAAACGAGTTTACTCAACGTCTTGGGCAGGGTCCGGTCGATGTGGTTGCGGGCAAGGCAACCATCTTTGTGCATTCGTTCAACCTGACAGGCACGACGACCCTGACCGTAACCACGCGGGATCCAGATACTCAGCAAACTGTTTCCGCGACCCTGATTTTCAATATCGTCAGTTCCATTTCCAACCTGCCAGCGCGAGTAGTCATCAATCCGCCTCTGTCACCCATTTATGTGCAGGGATCAGGTGGTAACACTTCGACTCAAATCGAGTTGCTGGTGTTGGACGGAATTGGTCAGCCTGTTCCTAATCCAGTCGCGGGAAACAACGCCTTCAACAATGTGCGGGTTGAACTTGTCGGGGATGCGGCGTCTGGCGGTGCTCGGGTCAGTGGTGTTAACGCTCAGGGACAGAACGTTCAAGGCACGTCGATATCGTTGCGCACTCTTGCGGGCGTCTCGGGGGTGCTGCTGACCAGCGGTACCCAGATTGGCAGCGCGCAGATTCGGGTTACTTCTGATCGGGCCGACAACAATGTCGATAACGGCATCAGCGATCCGGTAAGTGAATTGCGGACGGTTTTCGTCTCCGACGGCGTGCTGTTTGACCTTGAGATAACCCAACCATTTGTCAATGCGATTATCGTCAATCCGGTTGATCCCTCGGTGACGGTGACTCCCGGTACGACGACGATTCCTCCGTCACCGGATGGCACCTATAGCATTACCGTGGGAGTCATCGCGACCGACCGCTTGGGCAATCCAGTCTTGCCTGGCACAGCCATCAACTTCGGGCTGATTGACGAGCCACAGGCAACGGGTGCGGGTGACTTCTTGATCGCCGGGACCGATGGCAATCCTCAGGAAAACGGCCTTCTGTTTACCGCCCCAACCGGTCGTTTCACGACAGCAGGCGGTGGCGCAGGTCCGGGGGATGCGGTCGTGATCCTCAGTGAGAACGATCCGGCAAACCGGGACTTGGAAGGCGCACGCGTTATCCAGACGGTCAACGGACCGGGTTCTCTGACGGTTCAACGGCGCTTCAACCGCAATGACGTGACGGGTTCTACCGTCGATGCCGGCAACGCACTTCAATACGTCATTGGCAGGGCGGCAGATGGCAACATTTCCGCCAACGCGGTCACCAACGAGTTGGGTGTAGCTCGCACGACGCTCAACTACCCCGTCTCGCGGATCGGCAAGTTTGCCTTGGTGTGGGCTCAAGGTAATGGCGCGATCGTGGCCGGTCAGGCGCGTACTGTCGCGGATGCCGAGTTCCTGCGGTTCGCGGGGGTGGCTCCGGCCACGCTGCTAATCAGTCCCTCCGTCATACCGGGCAACACAACCCAATCGGTTCGGATCTGCGTCCGTGACGCTTTGAACGCGCCCATTCAGTCCGTGCAGGTCGGGTTTGCGTTTGAGGCTTTGACGACGGGGCAGGGCCGAGTGGATGGTCAGGCTGGTCCCGGAAACGTTGCTGCGCTAACTGGTCGTGACGGCTGCACGACCGCTACTGTGGTGACATCGGGCGTCAGCGCATCGGGCGGCATGGTCAGGTTCTCAGCGGTTGGCCAATCTGGAACGGTCACCATTGAAATTGGCACGCTGATCTTGACCGCAAACCCACCTAGCCTCCTCGGCGGTAGTGGAGTGATTACTTTGCGCCTGGTCGATGCGAGCGGAAATCCGATCGGTGGAGTGCAGTTGTCCGGTACTTGCACCAGCACGGTTGGCGCAACCATCTCCACCGAGCCGCCGCAGGGCAACAACGGAGTCACCAACGCCAACGGTGAAGCCTTGTTCTCCATAATCGCTACCAATATCAACCGGCCTCTGACACCAGGTAGCGGCAGTTGTGTGTTCCGGGTTCCGAGCGGGACGCCCAGCGTCACGGTTCCTGTGCAGGGAATCGATACCTGTCTGATTCCAACAAGTCCGCCTGCTGTTGGTTGCCCGACTCCTTCCTTTACCCTATCTCTCACTTTGACGGGTAATCAGGGGACTGCAGTTAGTCTGCCGAGCGGGCTCAGTTGCAGTCATCCTGGCGGAGCTGGTAACACGCAATGCGAAGCTGACTTTCAGCGCGGAATTCAGGTCTTGGTTCGGGCCAACCCCGGTAACACCAACAACGCGCCGATTCCTGCATTCAGCGGGGAATGTACGGTGACTTCCAGCGCAGTAGATCCCGATGGTGCAGGCAGTCAGACATCCACTGCGACCGGTCAAACCGTGATGAGCGGTGATCGGAGCTGTGCGATAAACTTTCCCTAGTGGCTGATTGTTAAGCTAAAAGGTCATCCGAAGGCGACACGGTTAGAACCGGTCGCCTTCGGCGTTTATGATCTCCAACATGTAAACGGAAGCTGCCGGAGGGGAGGTGAGTCTGAGACGTGTTGCGTTCGTCCCAGGCCAAACTATATTTCGCGAGGGCGACGCGCCTGACGTGGCTTATCTGGTTGATGCAGGTGAGGTTGCGGTCACCGCCAATCGCGATGGCCGTTCGGTGCTGCTGGCAACGCTGCGCACCGGCGACATGCTGGGTGAGATGGCGGTCATCGATGACGCACCGCGAACTGCAACGGCCACTGCGGTTGGTCACTGTGTGCTGATGCCGATTGACCGCGCCGCGATCGCAGAACGCCTTGAAACAACCGACCCAATCATTCGTGCCTTACTCGAAGGGCAGATTCGGCGTTATCGATCCGGCCTGGCTGCCATGCAGGGTTTGGTTGCGCCGGCTCCGGTGGTGAGCCGGTTGCACTTCGGCAACACGTCTGATCGATCAAGCATCGACAAGTTTCGATTGGAGTCGGACCTCCGCGAAGCATTGGCGAACGGTGAGTTGGACGTCAGTTTCCAACCTCTTCTGGAAATTGCCACCGACCGCATTGCCGGATATGAGGCATTGGTGCGGTGGCCACACCCTGAGCGTGGTTCGATCTCGCCAATCGAGTTCATCACGCTTGCCGAAGAGACGTCTCTAATTAACCCCGTTGGCGAATACGTGCTCAATCGGGCGATCAACGCCCTGAGTCGCCTGGCTGACGCAGGGCTCGATCCATTGCCTTTCATTGCGATCAACGTATCTCCAAAACAGTTAATGGAGTCGGATCTGCTGAATCGGACGGTGGATCGAACGCGTGCGGCAGGGGTCCCGGTGAATCGAATCAAACTGGAGATCACTGAGAGCCGGATGGTCGATTACCCCACCGTACAGGCCTTGCTGGTGCGCTGCCACCGCGAAGGGATTGAGGTTTCCTTGGATGATTTTGGTACTGGATTCTCAAACCTCGGACACTTGCATGCGCTGGAGTTCGACACCGTCAAGGTTGATCAGGCATTTGCTCGCCACATGATGTCGTCACGGCGGGCGATGGCGCTCGCGAAGTCAATCATCAACATGATTCACGCGCTAGATGCGGACGTGGTTGTCGAAGGCGTCGAGACAGAGGCCCAACTTGAAGTCCTGAGATCGTTGGGTTGCCGTTACGCGCAAGGCTATCTCATTGGCCGACCCCAACCTTTGGGCGATGTGCTTGCCGCTTGGGCGCGGTAGCCTTCGTCAACGATAGCGTCGGGGCGCTGGCTGCGCTCACTTTCCCCAGCTCAAAAAGCGGCGACGCAGCGGTCTTTGTTCTGGAAGAAGAGAACCGCCCGCCCGCTCGGGTTCGGCGGTTCTCGCTCCGATGCCCTCGACGAACTCAAGAACGGCGTCGGAAACATTGGGGAACCTCCGTTCTCTTGCGTTGTCCCTAGCGCGCCTGCTTTTGTGGAATCTCCATGGACGGTCACCCTGTGCATAGTTCCGAATCTTCGAGCGACTTGCTTTTAGCGTTCACAAGCTTGCGCGATGCGCTAGCCGCCAGCGTTGTCGGGCAGCCTGTACTGATTGAACGATTGCTCATCGCCCTGCTGGCTGACGGCCATCTGTTGGTCGAAGGTGCGCCCGGTCTCGCGAAGACAACAGCTATCAAGGAGCTGGCAAATAGAATTGAAGGTGACTTTCACCGCGTCCAGTTCACTCCCGACTTGTTGCCCTCGTATTTGACTGGCACCGAAATTTACCGTCCTGAGCTGGGAAAGTTCGAGTTTCAACCAGGTCCCCTTTTTCACAACCTGCTTCTCGCCGACGAGATCAATCGCGCGCCGGCCAAGGTGCAGTCGGCACTGTTGGAAGCGATGGGCGAACGACAGATTTCAGTCGGACGAACCACCTATCCATTACCGCCCATGTTCCTGGTGATGGCGACGCAGAATCCCATTGAGCAGGAAGGTACCTATCCGCTGCCAGAGGCGCAGTTGGATCGCTTTCTGATGCATGTGCAGATTGGCTATCCCGAGGCCGCTGCAGAGACCGAGATCTTGCGACTGGCGCGCGAGCGGGCGAAGCGCGAAGCTGGCGGGGTCACTGTCGTCACTCAAGCAACGGTGACGCAGGCGCAGATCTTTGCGGCTCGCTCGGCGGTGCTTGATTTGCATTTTGCACCGGCACTGGAGCGCTATCTGATCGAGTTGATTCTCGCGACGCGTGGGGCGTCTGAGTATGGCGCCGATATTGCCAAGCGCATCGCCTACGGCGCCAGCCCGCGTGGATCGATTGCACTGGAACGTTGTGCGCGTGCGAAGGCGTGGTTGGCGGGCCGGGATTATGTCGCTCCGCAAGACATTCATGATGTCGCGGCAGACGTGTTGCGACATCGGGTGTTGATGTCGTTTGAAGCCGAGTCCGAAGGCATTGACAGCGCCAGCGTGATCGCTGATCTGTTGGCGCGCGTGCCGCTACCGTAAAGCTGCGTATCGCCATGAGTGTTCCCGCATCTGCCAGTGGCAACGGCATCGAATGTGATTTGACCGAGTTGTTGGCTTTGCGCTTGCGTGCAGGAGAACTGCGGGCGAGCGTGCATCGGCGTAGCGCTGATCGCAATGCGGGCGCGCGACATTCGCCGTTTCGCGGGCGTGGCATGGACTATGCCGAGTCGCGTTTGTATGCCGCCGGCGACGATGTTCGGCATATTGATTGGCGAGTGACGGCGCGCACAGGCAAGACCCACACCAAGCTTTATCAGGCAGAACGCGAGCGCATCACTGCCGTCGTGGTGGACACTTCGGCTGGGATGGCGTTTGGAACGTGCTGCTGTTTTAAACGTGTGCAGGCGTCGCGATTGGCTGCATTGATGAGTTGGTATGCCGAAGCTGACGGTGACCGCTTGTGCGCGGCCGCCAGCGGTCCGGGGGCCAGCTTGATACCGCCCGCCGGTGCTCGGCGCGGTGTGCTGCGGGTGCTCACCGCGCTGGCTGGCTATTCGCAGGCGCAACCAGCAGACGGTGGGCCGGGTTTGGCCGTCACACTTGATCGTTTGGGACGGATCCTGCGGCCGGGTAGTCACGTGCTTTTGCTACTCGACCATCGCAGCATCGACGCTGCCGCGCTGCGATCGCTGACCCATCTGCGGCCACATCACGATCTGATTGCGGCGGTTCTCGTCGACCCGATCGAACGTGCCGCGCCGCCGCCTGCGCGCTATCCGGTGCTGGTGGGTGGCTTGCGTTCGATCCTGGGGTTGGAGTCCACCGGCGTGCGTCTGGCTTGGCAGAATCACTTCGAGGCAGCCCTCGCGCAAGCACACGAAGGCTTGCGTCGCGCCGGCGTACGCGCGAGGAACGTCGGCACCGATGAAGATCCCGTCGCTGCTTTGCGCCTGCTGCTGCGCGGCGTCAACCAGCGCAAGTCCGCATGACCGGCGCTGCCAACCCAGCGGGCGCGGCTTTAAACCTGCGCGATATCCATTTGCCGGCTGAGCCCAGCTGGTGGCCGCCTGCTTTTGGCTGGTGGGTGCTGGCGGCCTTGCTGCTGGTTGTTGGGTGGTATGTGAGTTGCTGGTTGCTCAAGCGCGTAAGAATGAAACGACGTGTACGTGTCTTGCTGAATGAGCTTTCGCTGGTACAGGACTTGTTTGCGAACGATCAAGCCAAGCCACGATTAGCTGCCTATTCCGATCTGTTGCGCCGAGCATGTCGACAGTTCGCACCCGCCGCGCTAGTGCTTTCCGGAGAATCGTGGCTTGAATTCCTCGATGGCGAGGACGCCGATAAGCCTTTCTCTGTTGGCGCTGGCCGCGTGCTTCTGCACGGTCCGTTTCAAGCCAACGTGGACCCACAACAGGTGGCTCCGCTGGCTGAGCTGATGCGGGCTCGGCTCATCACCATCGCGGAGCAATTCGATGCTTGAGTGGGCTT
>JBBQQV010000138.1:0-7486 GCA_038215505.1 Lysobacterales bacterium | reverse complement strand
TGAAGAGGTCGAAAACACTAACCGCCATGAGTGCTGTCCGGTGGGTGGGAGTCGTATTCTAGGCGCGTGAACAAACCGATCCTGTATCAACGCGACGACTGCCATCTTTGTGATCTGGCCTTGGCCGTGTTGGCGGTCGCTGGCGTGCCCGACTTCGACAGCGTGTTCATCGATGGCGATGCCGATCTTGAGACCCGCTACGGTTACCGCGTACCGGTTTGGCGCGTGGGCGAGCGCGAATTGGACTGGCCATTCACGGCTGACGCGGTGAGCCAGTGGCGGCAGGCTGGCTAGCGCAGATCACTCGACCTTGGTGCCTGCTTCATCAGCAAAACTCGGCGTGCCACTGATGATCTGTTCAGGTCGCCGGTGCAGGCCTTTTTCGATCACCACCATGCTGTCGTAGAAATGCATCGACTGGGTGCTGCGGGTGAACGGCCCAGGCGCGAAACTGTGGGGGTCACGCGAGTGCCAGGCATTGAGTTCGTCGATCAGACGTTTGGCGAAATTCATGAACGTTTGCTGCGCGCACAGGCCACCGTCGTGATCGCGCCAGTAGCTGGTGTGGGTGTCCTCGACCAGCACCACGCCATTGGCTTGGACGGCACCAAACAGGGTTTCCAGCGTCGCGATTTGTTGGTGCATGCGGTGACCGCCGTCGTCGAGCAGGATGTCGATGGGCCCTACGCGCTGGCCCAACTCGGTCAGGAACCCGCGATCCGCTTGATCGCCGATGATGATTTCAATACCCGGCTCGGCCAGTTCAAGCGTGCGTGGATCGACATCGACGCCAACGATGCGCGCTTGCGGCCCCAGATAGTGCCGCCACATCTGCAACGAGCCGCCGTGGAAAACGCCAATCTCGAGCAAGGTGCACGGGGTGCCGCGAAAGCGCGCGAAGTGGTGGTGATAGACATCCAGGTAATGCAGCCACTTGCTCATCAAGCGGCCGGGGTTGTTGTTGAAATAGCTGTGCAGCGGGTTGTCGGTGGCTGGATTCATTGGGGTGACGATGTGTTGTAAGGAAGCAGACTCGGCTGCAAATAGTCTGGATTAGAGGCGTCCATTCGGATAACGAATGCATCCGCCGTCATGCATCGTAGAGTGGAGCTTGCTCCGCTGCTTATCAAAAGGATAAAGACTCTTGGCGAACGCCGCCGAGCAATGCGCAGCTAAGTCTTGCTTGGCAATCGACTGAGAATCTCTTCCCGCGCCTCGCGCAAGATCGAGTCGCGATCCAGGCTGTCGATGATTTCACGCACCACGCGCTTGGGACCATGCTCGCCCCAGCTCTTGCCCGCCGCAAGATAGCGTTGTGCGGCCTGCGCGACCAGCACGGTCGCATACCACGCCAGCGCGCCTTGGGTCACCGCGGTGAGCACGGTGGAAAGCCCTGCGCTGCCTGCTTTCAAGGCCGAGGCAACCAGATGCACGCCCCAGATTGCGCCCATCAAGGCCACCATCTGCGCAGCAATGGTCGCCAGCAGTTTGCCCGCTTCGGCGCGCGTCATTGGCAGGTTGTAAATACGGCTCAAATGGATGACCAAGGCCACGTCAATTCCAGCGGCGGCAAGCAAGTCGGCGACCGGGATCGGATTGAGGCCGACCGCAACGCCTTTGGCGAGGCAATAGCTGCGGGTGACACGCGCCGCCAGGTCTTGCCGCAGCACGCGCAGGCGCTCGCCGACCGCGTCAGACAACTTCCCGGCAAACAACACCGCATTGAGTGCAGCAAGCGTCTTGCCTTCGGCTTCGAGCACGCTGAGAAGGCGCTCGCGCAAGGCTTCAATATCGACTTCGCGCGGCCGCAAGACTTCGGTTTCGCTGCCGTCATCAGCCACTTTGAGCACGGTTTGCGCAGACGGCCGCGCCGACACCGCCAATACATTGTCCGGCGCGACCACGCCTTCACTGTGTTGGCGCAGGCGCAGCAGCAGTTCATCGCGCTGCGCCGGCGTGTAGCGATCGGCTTTGTTGAGCACCAGCAGCAGCGGTCGCTGGCTGTCGGCGATACGACGCAGCGCGTCGGTTTCGCTGGCGGTCATGTCGCCATCAACCACGAAAAGCAGCAGATCACAGCGCCCGGCAATGGCATGCGCCAATTGCTCGCGCTGTTCGCCGTTGAGCTCTTCGATGCCCGGCGTATCCACCAGATGCACATGGCCGTCGCTGGCTTCACTCCACGGTTGCATGCTGCGCGCGGTGGTGGTGCCGTGGAGCACGCCGACGGCGAATGCATCGCGGCCAAGCAAGGCATTCAGAAGCGCTGATTTGCCGACACTGACGCGGCCAAACACGGCCAAGTCGATGCGGCCACGCTCCAGCTTGTCCAGCTGCGCTTCGACTTCCGCGTAATCCGCTGCAAGCGACTCGCGGATCGCCGGGGGAATCGACGGATCGTCAAGCAAGGCGCGCAGACTGTCAGCGGCGCGACCCAATGGATCGCTGCGCGTGACCTCGTCATTGCCCGTTACCCACCACGTGCGCCAGCCACGGCGCAGGCGATCAATCGGTCCCGCTTTCACGGCGTGGTGCTGGGCTTCGCGGTCAACACCAGTTTGGTGCGCACGCTGACGTGATGGGTGATCGCTTCCGCATCGGCCCATTCGCCGGCACCGACGTTGAATGCGATCCGATCCAGGCTTGCCTCGCCTTCGAGGGTGGCGGCACTGGCGTCGCCCGTCCAGCTGAAATCCAACGGCACCGGGGCGCTCACGCCACGCAGGGTGAGCACGCCATCGGCACGGAAGCGGCCATCTTCGAGTCGGCTGAAGCGCTCGGCGGAGTAGCTGGCTGCGGGTTCGGCGGCGCTATTGAAGAAAGCCTCATCGGCGAGCATTTCGTCGCGCTCGGTGTTTTGGCTGTTGACCGATTTCAAGTCAATCTCAACTTCGAAACGGCTGCCAGTGAGAGCGTCGGGTGCGAACCGGATGCGTGCCTCGAAGCGCTCGAATGCGCCGCTGAACTTCTCGCCTTGTGCCTCGGCGGCGAAGCCCAGCGTCGATCCAGGTTGCGTCTGCCACTCGCTCGCGAGAACCGGCGAAGCGGCAAGGACATTGGCGAATGCCAATAACAGCGGCACCAGCATTCGGGTCATGACGTCGGGTCCTTAAGGTTTGCCGCGGCCGGGCAGCATGCGCGTCAGGGTGGCGTCGCGCTTGGAATAGTGATGATGAAGGGCGGCACCCACGTGCAGCGTGAACAGCGCCGCCAGCACGTAGAAGCCGTATTCGTGAAGCTGGTTTGCCAGCTGTTTGAGTTCGGGATCAGGCGCGCTGAGCGACGGCACCGCAAACAAGCCGAACCAGCGCAGTGGGAAATTGGCGGCGGAGTTGTAAAGCCAGCCAGACACGGGCATGCCGATCATCAGTACATAAAGCAGCCCGTGCGCACCGCTGGACAAGCGTTGCTGCCAACGCGGCATGCCGAGCGGATAGGGCGGACGCCGATCCAGTAGGCGCCACAGCAGCCGGATCAGCACCAGCGCAAACACGCTCAAGCCAATCGATTTGTGCCAGCCGTACACCTTCACTTTGAACAGTGAGTTTGGCAACTCCTGCATCAGCAAGCCCACCGCGACCAGACCGATGATCAACAGCGCAATGCCCCAGTGCAGCAGTTGCGCGGTGCTGCCCCAGCGGGCCTCGCTATTGCGCCATTGCATGCGCTCGACTCCTGGGCGGCAGTGTGGTGGGCATTGCTGCTGTGGACATTGGCGGTCTGGACAATCGATGCCTGCTTATTGGGTGCCGTCGGCGGCGCTTGCTCCCGCCGGCTTTGCGGGCTCTGTTGAGTTGACGCGACGCGCCCGACTCGCCTCGACTTCGATGATTAGACTCACACTGTCGCCGATTGCCGATTTCCAAGTGCGCATTCCGAAGTCGGCGCGGCTCAGGGTGGCGGTCGCAGAAAAGCCTACGGTGCGGCGCAGGGTCAGCGGGTGCCTGGCACGACGGTTGAGGGTCGCCTGCAAGGCGATCTCCCTGGATTCGCCGCGCAGACTGAGGGTGCCGAAGATGGTCGCGTGGGTCGCGTCAATGGGCTCGATACGGGTCGACTGGAAGCGCGCGACCGGATATTCAGCCTCCGCGAAAAAATCCGCCTTCAACATGCGGGTGTTCCATTCGGCATCACCCAAATCCAGACGCGCCAGCGGAATCGTCACCTCGACGTTCGCGGATTTCCAATCATCGGGATCAAACCGCAGCGTGCCAGTGCTCCCCGACAGGGTGCCGAGCGCACGCGAAAAGCCGTAGTGATCGACCGCAAACACCACCCGTGTATGCACGGGGTCGATTCGATAATTGGCTGGCGCGGCGTGGACGCGAGGCAGCAATGACAGCGCCAATACGAACAGCAGCATCGGCCAAACACGCAGGTGCGGGGTACTAGGGCGCATCGTTGGCGGAGCTCCGTTGCTTGCGAGGGTCGTCGTTGTTGTGTCCACGCGCAATATCCCACGCCATGCCTGCCAAAACGCGCAAACGCTCGCCGCTGGGTTTGGCCAGCTCGTTAGCAAATGCGCTCAAGGTGGCTTCGCGGTCAAATGCGCGGGCATCTGTGAGACTCATCGCCACCGCTCGACCCAGCGCGTCAAACAGCAAGCCATAGGCCAGCGCGTGCACCAGGCCGCCACCCAAGGTGCCAGCGCCGGGAAAAGCTTTCAATGCGTTGCCCGCAATCGCCAAGGTGACTGTGGTGGTGCTTCGGGCCGTACTGCCGACGCGACTCAACAAGCCGTCAAGATCAATATCGCGCGCCTTCAGACCATGCAGGCTGCACAGCTCGCTAACCATGGCGGTGGCGAGCACACCTTGGATGACCAGGTCGGTGCCGGGCGCGACTGCCGCCATCGCGCCGACGACGGCGCGGCGTGTGTAACGCGTAATGCAGGCAGCCGCCGCTTGTTGGCGATGCTCGATCTCGTTGGCGGTGAGCCGTTGCTCTAGCCGTATCAGGGTGGCGGCTTCGCGCGCCGGCTCAAGCGTTGCTGCGCCGATTTTGACAATCGCGCCCAGCGCCGACAGCAGAGCCTCGATCCGTGGGGGTTGCTCGCGCTGTATGGTTTCGCTGCGGCCGTCGGCGTATTCGCGCAGCACGGATTCGACATGCCCCGCACTGATCGCAACCACCCGCACCTGCGGCCCAGGGTAGCGCTCACGCAAACGCGCGAGGACCGTCTCGCGCTCGTCATCGCGGTAGCGATCTGACTTGTTCAATGCCAGCAGCAGCGGCCGCCCGCTGTGCAGCAGCGCGCGCAGTTCGGCATCCTGGCTGCGGGTCAGATCGCCATCGGCGACATACACCAAGGCATGCGCGCGCGCGGCTTCGTCGCGGGCGAGAGTCGCTCGCGCTTCACCGGCCGGCTCGTTGAGGCCCGGCATATCGGCGATCTGCAGGATGCGGCCGTCGGCGAGCGTGGTTCGCGCATGTTCAATCTGCCGCGTGCTGCCGCCGCTTGCGCTGATCACCGGTGCGGCTTCGCTAACCAAGGCCTTTAGCACGCTCGACTTGCCGCTGGAAATATCGCCGTACAGGGCGACCTGCACGATGTCAGCCGCGCGTCGGCGATCCAGCTCAACCAGCTCGCTTGCCAAGTCCTGCTTAGCCGGTGGCAAGGCGGCCAGGCGTTGCTCGATGCGCGGGCGATCAATGCAGGCCACGGTTGCTTGCCGCTGTCGACGCGGCCGCAACAGTCGCCACAGCAACCATGCGCTGGCCGTCAGCAATCCCAGCGCAGCCAGTGCAAACAGGCTGTTGATCCACAACGGCAGCACTTGCAGGCGTTGCCATAGCGTTACCGTTGCATCGGCCAGCCCAACCAGCGCGTTTAACGCCACCAGCACGGCGACGATAACTACCAGCGCCAAGCCCCATCGAAAGTGCTGGCTGAAGCGTGGCGTTGCTGCTGGGTCGAGTGGTGGCATTTGCGGATTGTAGGCCGGCCACGTCGCTGTCTCGCTGCGCAGCTCGCGGTTGGGAGGTCCGCGCGTTATTGGAGGGCCGCGCTCCTGCGCGGCTGCTCTTGCACGCTCGGTGGAGAGAAAGGCGGGTGGCGCAGAAGCAGCGCCCTTCCAGGACGCTATGCGCCGCGCTATTGGCGAGCGCGGGTGTGGGTTGCCTCAGCCCGAGGCCAGCTCAGTGCGACGGCACGTCGACCAAACTGCCTTTATCCAAGTGCACGGTGTGGCGGGCGTACTCGGCGGCTTTGGGGTCGTGGGTGACCATGACGATGGTCTTGCCGAACTCCGAGTTGAGCTGCTGCAGCAGGCGCAACACTTCGTCGGCGGTCTTGCGATCCAGATCGCCAGTGGGTTCGTCGCAGATCAGCAAACGCGGATCAGAGACCAAGGCGCGGGCGATCGCGACCCGTTGTTGTTGGCCGCCGGAAAGCTCATTCGGCTTGTGCCCGGCGCGATCCTCCAGACCCACCAAGCGCAAGGCGAGACCCGCGCGACGGCGGCGCTCGCCACTGCTCATGTCAGTCAAGAGCAGCGGCAACTCCACGTTGCGTTGGGCGCTCAGCACCGGCATCAGGTTGTAGCTCTGGAAAATGAACCCCACGGTGTTGGCGCGCCAACTCGCCAGCTCATCGCTGCTCAACGCATCGATACGGCTGCCGCCGACCTTGAGCTCGCCACCACTGGGCGAATCGAGGCCACCAATCAGATTCAACAGCGTCGTTTTGCCTGAGCCCGAAGGCCCCATCAAGGCGACGAAATCGCCCTCAGGGATATCCAGATCGATGCCGTGCAAAACTTCCAGGCGCTCTTTGCCGCGTACATAGACCTTGGTCAATGCGCGGATTTCGACCAACGGCCGTGTCGAAGTCATCTGCTTTGCTGTGGATGCGTCGCTCACGTGATCAGGGCGCAGGCGTGAGATTGACGCGGTCACCGTCCGCCAACTTGGGCGGTGGCGTCAACACCACGACCTCATCGGCTTTCACGCCGCTAAGCACGCGCCGCTCTGCATCACGGGTTTCGCCCAAGCTCACGCTGACCCGCTTGACGACGCCTTCGTTGACCACGAATACCACCGCAGCGGCACCTTCGCCCACCACCGCGCGCGTGGGCACCCAGACACCGCCGCCGCTGCCTTCCGTCGCAGCGGGATCGAGAAAGCTCACCCGCACGCCCATATCCGGAACAATGCGCGGGTCGCGGCTGCCCAATGCGATGCGCACTTTCACCGTTGCCTTGGCCCTGTCTGCGGTTGGAATGATGGCAATCACCGAGGCGGGAATGCGCCAATCGGCGTAAGCGTTGAGCACTGCTTCCACCGGCTGCTCCGGTTTTACCCGGCCAATGTAGGCCTCGTTGACGTCGACCTGCACTTCCAACGAATCCATATCGACCAAGGTGCCGATGCCGGTGCGGGTAAAGCCGCCGCCGGCCGATACCGGGCTGATCATTTCGCCGGGCTGCGCGGCCTTGGCAACGATGACGCCTTTGAATGGCGCGCGGATGATGGTGTTTTCGACGCC
>JBBQQV010000137.1:0-7499 GCA_038215505.1 Lysobacterales bacterium | reverse complement strand
AACCAGAACGCGCGTGTTGATTGCCACGCGTCGGCAAAGCCTGCTTGCAGAATGTCGCGCTCGACTTTGTCGCGCTCGGGCTTGGGGATGCTCTCAAGCGATGGATAAGCGCGATACAGCTCATACAACTTGCGCGCCCGCACTGCGAACATCGAACCCCTTCGCAACACCTGTACGTCAACGCCCAACTCGAACATGTCGGCAGCGGGTGCCATGATGACGTCGGCCATTTCCGCCTTCGCCAACATCTGTCGCGCGCGCATCCCCAAGCCGCTCTCAATGCAGGCTTGATTGACCGAGCCGGTCTGCACATAGGCCGCACCCAGTGCGAACGCGGCAGCGATGGCGGCGGGTGTGCCCAGGCCACCGGCCGCGCCTATACGGATGGATTCCACATAACCATGCTCGGCGACGATCTGATCGCGCAACAAGGCAACCGTCGGCAACAGCGCGGTCAGTGGGCGATTGTCGGTGTGGCCCCCGGAATCGGCCTCCACGGTGATGTCGCAGCTGAGCGGCAAAGTTGCGGCGAGTTCGACTTCCAGCGCGCTCAACTGGCCGCGCGACTGCAATCCCGTCAGCAACGACATCGGCATCGGTTCAAGAAAGCGCCGGGCAACTTCTTCGCGAGACACTTTGGCCAGCACGCGATGATGGCGGATCACCGCACCTGAGGAGTCGCGGCGCAGGCCAGTGGCGGCGTAACGGACGATCGCAGGCGTCAGAGCCATGTAGGCCGAAGCCTCGACGCAGCGCACGCCACGTCCGATCAGCAGTTCAGCAATCGCTTCTTCATGCGCGGGTTCGGCGGGGCTGTGGATGAGGTTGACGCCCCAGGGCAGGGCGCTCGGGTCGAGCGCGTCCTGCAATTCAGTGATGGCGGCCTCGACCCGACCCTTTGAGAGCCCGGCCGCACCAAAGAAGCTCAAACAACCCGTCTTGGCAAGTTCAACCACCATGCGTGTGGTCGCGATGCCATTGGCCATCGCGCCGGCTACGTAGGGAAAGCGCAACCCATGGGTTTCAGCAAACCCGCGATCACCCAACCATTCCGGATACAACGGCGGCAAGCTGGCGTGCAGCGGCCACGCATCGGCTGTGGGCTGCAGGCTCAACGAGCCGCCGAGCACAAGTCCAAGCCGACCATCGCGGTCATCCCGAACAACCTGTGCGCTGCTGCGAACAGTGGCGATTGCGACACTGAGTGGGGCACCTGCAAACACGGGATGAGATGCGCCAGGACGCCAGTACACAGCGTCTGTCAGTGGCGAGAACGAGGCGATGGCGGCGGAATGTGGCACTGAGTGTCACTTTTTTTCGGAGCGCAGTTATATCCTTGTCAGCATGAAAAATCCATTGCCCTCGTCGATGCGAGCGCCTAAGCGCGCGTCATCGCCGTCGCTGCGCGAGCGCAAGAAGAGCGCCACTCGGCGCGCGTTGCTGGTTGCCGCCCACCGCCGTTTTCATGCGGCGGGCTATGAGGCGACCACCATTGAGGAGGTATGCGTCGAAGTGGGCGTAGGGCGGCGCACCTTCTTCCGCTACTTCGTCGACAAGGAGTCGTTGGCCTTCCCGCACCGTGAAGAGCGCTTGGCGCGCTTCGTCGAATTGCTCGGCGGAGCGCCGAAGACGGAAAGTCCAGTGGGCAGCCTGCGCCGTATCGCGCACTTGTTTGCCAAGGAATATCAGCAGCATCGCGAATCACTGCTGGCGCAGCAGCGGCTCATCCAGACCGTGCCAGCGCTTCTGGCCCGCGAAAATGCAATCGACCGCGATTGGGAGTTGGCTATGGCGCAGCTGTTTCGAGAGCGTGCGGTGGGCGTGGACGACCCTGAACTGCATTCGCGCGTGCTCGCCGGCGCGGCCATCGGCGTCATCCGCGCCACCATGCGGCATTGGTTTGCCGGGAACGCGACGGCGGACTTGGCAAAGCTGGGCGACGAGGCGCTTGATCGGCTGGAGCGTGGATTTTTGCCGGGTTAGTTGCCTGATCTGGAAGGCCGGAGCTTGTTCCGCTAAAGGTCAGGGTTCCGATGAATGTTTTGGTTTGTTCACGCGCCCGCTTGTCGCAAACCTTACAACCCGGCACATTGGGCGGTTAATCCGTTCAATCACCGGTTCGAATCGTGGCAAGCACCGAAGAAACCAAGCCTGCACTGGCCGACACTGTCCTCACCGAACGCCTGCGCGCGGCGGCCGATTTGCTCGAAGAGCTGGCTGGCAATGCCAGTCTCCGCGAAGCCCTGCCCGAAGCCGCGCGCAAGCGGTTGCACCACGCGGTCAACCTGTATCACCACCCTGATCCGCTGGCGCATCGGAAGAAACGCCGCGCGCTCAAACGCGATCGCAATGCCGAGAAAATCGAGCGCGAGCAAGCCGTGCTGAACACCACCGGCATTCGCACCTTGCGTGCTAAGCCGGTCTTCACCACGCCCAACGTATTTCCGCCGGAACACTTTGTTGAAGCTCCGTTTGTTGAGCCAAGCGACGACAGCGTGGCGCTGGAGCACCGCGAGGAAATCGAGCCGCAGCATTGTTATGTTTGCAAGCAGAAGTACGCGCAAATCCACCACTTCTACGATCAGCTTTGCCCGACCTGCGCTGACTTCAATTATCACAAGCGCAGCGAGACGGCCGACTTGCGTGGACGCGTGGCTTTGCTTACCGGTGGGCGAGTCAAGATCGGCTATCAAGCGGGCATCAAGCTGTTGCGCGCCGGCGCGCATTTGATTGTTACCACGCGCTTTCCGCGTGACTCGGCGGCCCGTTACGCTCAGGAAGCCGACTTCGGCCAGTGGGGCCATCGACTGGAGATTTTCGGCCTCGACTTGCGGCATACACCGAGCGTCGAAGCATTTTGCGAGACCTTGCTGGCCACCCGGCCGCGGCTCGATTTCATCATCAACAATGCCTGCCAGACGGTGCGGCGACCGCCCGAGTTTTATGCCCACATGATGGCGGGCGAAACGGCCGCGCTGCGGGACATGCCGGATGCCGTTCGCGGCCTGTTGGGCAGCTATGAGGGTCTGCGTGGTGCCGATATGGTCGACGACGCCAAGGCGTTGTCGCAGAGCCATCACAGCCAACATCACAATCGATCGGCAGCACCGGGCCTTAGCCACGCCGCCGAGTTGTCACAGCTACCACTTTTGGCCGACGAACTGCTCAGCCAAACCCATTTGTTTCCGAGCGGTCGCCTCGATCAGGATCGCCAGCAGGTCGATCTGCGCGGGCGCAATTCTTGGCGTTTGCTGATGGCCGAAGTGCCATCGGTCGAGTTGCTCGAAGTGCAGCTGGTCAATGCCATTGCACCCTTCATCATCAATGCGCGCTTGAAGCCACTCATGCAATCAACGCCCGAACGCGACAAGCACATTGTCAACGTGTCGGCGGTGGAAGGGCAGTTCTATCGCAACTTCAAGACCACGCGGCACCCGCATACCAATATGGCGAAAGCCGCGCTCAACATGATGACGCGCACCGCCGCCACCGATTACTTTGGTGATGGCATCCACATGAACAGCGTCGACACTGGTTGGGTGACCGATGAAGATCCCATCGAGCTGGCCGCGCGCAAGCAGGTTGAAGAGCGCTTCCACCCGCCGCTGGACATTGTTGACGGCGCAGCGCGCATCGTTGATCCGATCATCGACGGCATCAACACCGGCACCCATGTGTGGGGCCAGTTTCTGAAGGACTATCGCGCGACCGACTGGTAGCCCGGCGCGGTTGAGCGTCGGGCAGTTTGCAATCTGCGGCCGCGTCGGTCCCGATCAAGTGAGCGGCAGCAATGCGGCGCATCCCGCCGCGCGGAAGCATTCTTGATCCCAGCGTGTTCATAAAGTACCTGTAAAACAAACACGTACGTCTACTTTGCAAAAAAAGTGAAATGTGCCGGGGGTGCTTGGCACGCGATCTGCTGCCCGCATTGCGACTTAACCGCAATGGAGAATTGCAATGGCTCGCTTTAGAACATCCCTGTGCATCGCTCTGCTCGTCCTGCCGTTATCGGCGTGGGCGGGCAAAGACGAAGCCGAAGTCGCACTGACCGCCGCTCGCGCCAATATCGCTTCAGCTGACCGCGCCGATGCCGGTCGTTATGCCACCTTGGAATTGAAGTCAGCACGCGATCTGCTGGTGCGCGCTGAAGGCTCCTTTGAAGATCGTGATTGGACCGACGCCGAGCGTGAGGCCCAACGCGCGAAGGCTGACGCCCGCGTCGCTGAGGCGCGCTCGCGTCAACACATTGCCGAGACTCAGCTCACCGAGCTTGAAAAGACCATCCAAACTCTGCGCGACGAAATCGCGCGCCCCGGAGTAGCCCAATGAACACGCGCAATGGAACGAACACG
This sequence comes from Lysobacterales bacterium, assembly GCA_038215505.1. GTDB lineage: Bacteria > Pseudomonadota > Gammaproteobacteria > Xanthomonadales > Xanthomonadaceae > JANNWF01. The sequence continues at coordinate 3,147 of JBBQQV010000137.1, read as the reverse complement.
CGTAGCCCAGTCAAGCTCCTGAATCGAAATCCCGCTGCGCTGGCCACCCGCACGAAAGCCGAGCCGCGCTCGTTCACGATGCGCGCTCTCGCGGTTGGGGTGACGGCTTGCCTGATGGCGGCCTGCGCCAGCACCCCGCAACGCCCGCCCGAGTTGGTCCGCCTCGAAAACGAGCTGTCGCGCCTGCAGGCCGACCCGATGGTTGCCGGCAACGCCAGCAACGAGCTGGGCGAAGCACGCACCGCAATCGCGGTCATCGCCAGCGAAGGTCGTCGCATGAAGGCCGATCTGTTCGATCACAACGTCTACATCGCCGACCGCTTGCTGCAAATTGCCGACGCGGAAGGCCATGCCACTGGGGCGCGTATGCAGACCGACACGCTAAGCAGCGAGCGCGAACGGCTGGTGGCAGATGCCCGCACGATGGAAGCGAACGCGGCACGTCGCGACGCCAAAATGGCCCGCAGCGACGCTGAGCTGGCGCAAATTGCCGCTAATGAAGCGATGAGCGCAGCGGACCGTGCGCGCGCCGAGGCGGAAGCCGAGCGTCAGCAAGCAGCGATGGCCCGCGATGACGCCGACATGGCACGCGCGGATCTCGACGCCATGCGTCAGATGCTGAGTGATCTTGAGGCCAAGCAAACCGAGCGTGGTCTGGTGGTGACCTTGGGTGACGTGCTGTTTGAGACGGGACGTGCAGAGCTCAAGCCCGGCGCGCAGCGCAATCTTGACAAGCTGGTTGCCGCGTTGAGCCAGCACTCAAACACGACGGTGGCGATTGAAGGCCACACCGACTCGGTGGGTGAGAGTGACTACAACTTGGAGCTGTCGAATCGTCGCGGGATGTCGGTCGAGCAGTTCCTGACCAGCCACGGCATTGATCGCTCGCGTCTGAGCACGCGCGGATTGGGTGAGGAATATCCGGTCGCCACTAATGATGATGTGGCCGGCAGGCAGCAGAATCGTCGGGTCGAAATCATCATCCAGAACGTGATCGCCAGCCGATAACGTCCTGCGCTGGAAAGTCAGTACTGGCAAACTCCCGATGCGACTCTATATCGGGAGTTTACTGGTGGCTGGGCAGCTCAAACTGGCGGTTGTCGAAGCACAGCCGCCAATCGGCCGCCGCCGCCGCCGCCGCGCGAGCCACGTGAGGAATGGGCATGGCGACTGGTTGGGCAGCTGAAGGCGCGGTGCAGGAACAGATCGATGCCACCGTCAAAGACGCGATCGAGCGCGCGCGTGCGGCATTGCCACGCGGTGCCAGCCGCAAGCGCTGTCAAGAATGCGACGCGCGCATCCCTGAGGCACGCAGCAAAGCCTTGCCGGGCGTGCAGTTCTGTGTTGCCTGCCAAGAGGCACTGGATCAAGCGCATGGTGGCGTGGTCGGGTTGAACCGCCGCGGTAGCAAGGATAGTCAGCTGCGTTGAGTGTTGCCTTCAGCCGATGGATGCGGCGGCCCTTCACCAACGAAACTCATCCAGCCGCGCTGCCTCACCACCATCAAACTTCGGCCACAGGCTGCGAGGGGACTTGGTGAAGCTTGGCCGATGCACACGAATGACGTTGATCGCATTGATGCCGTAGAAAGCCAGCATTGGCCACAGCAAATTGAATGGGCTGAAGATGTCTTCCAAGGCGATACCGACGGCAAACAACAACACCAGCAACACCACGATACCCAGCCCTGCAAGCGCCAGAGCCGTGTAAAGCCGATCAAAGGTCAGCGCACGGCGGCGGATGCGTTCGAGCTTGCTTGCCGATGGCAAGGTCCATATTTCGCGCACGCGCTCCAGCAGTGACCACGCGAATGGCAGAAACACCCACAGGCCCAAGCTCCACGCCTGTTGGAGCATGCTGAAGGACTCCGGATACAGCAGCAGGACGGCGGCGACTGCAATCGGTGCCAGCCACCACGGCGGCGCGCGCTTCAGGCGGCTGGCGATGTCGACCAAAGTGCCACTCATCATCAGGGTGGCACCGTCTGCTATCGCTGCAAATTGCAGGCCTTGCGGATCAACCCACACGGCTGCGCTTTCATCGATCAGTAGCCAGCAGACCAACCCGACGACCGCCAACTCTGGCAGCAACTTGGCCAGCGGCGAACCTGCCGCGTGCTCCAATTCAACCGCCTTCGGCTTGGGCTCGGGACGTGGGCTCATCGCATCCAACTTCTGCGTTTACTCGCGGAGGGCTGCGCTCCTGCGCGGCTGCTTTCATGACCTTGGCGCGAGTCAGAAGCGGCGTCGCGGGAGCGACGCCATCCTAAGGACGTAGCGGAATGCGGATTGAGCATCACAGGGCGGTCTGGTCGATCACTACATCGCCGGTAACAACGGCCCACCCAGCCACAACCAGCGTGCCATCCACGCACTCGCGAATCCAATCAGCAGGGTGAGCGGTCCGCCGACTCTTAGAAAATCTGCAAACGTGTATTGACCCGGATTCAAAATTAGCAAATTGCCGTGGTGGCCGATAGGGGTGAGGAACCCGGCCACCGCGCCGAGCGCCGTGCAGACCACGAAGGGCACCGGCGAAAGGCCCATTGCCAAGGCGACAGAAACGGCAACCGGGCCCAGCAATACGGTGGTCGCTGCGTCTGACAGAATCTGGGTCAATAGCGCGGCTGCGGCAAACATCACCAGCAGCATTTGCAGCGCGCTCCAGTCGGCACCCAGCTTGAGAATCTGTCCGGCAAGCAGTTCTGCAGTGCCGGTCTGTTCCATCGCGATGCCTAGCGGGATCACGCCCGCGATCATCACAAAGATGCGCACGTCGATCTCGCGGTAAGCTGCCTCCAGTCCGATGCAGCGCGTCAGCACCATTGCGACGGCGCCGGTCAGGAACGCAATGTGCGCTGGAAGTACTTCAGTTGCCGCGAGGATCACCGCCGCCGCCATGATCCCTAGTGCAAGTGGCCAACGATGATGCTGGCGCTGCGTGCCTTCGAACGGCACCATCATCAAGAATCCGTGATGCGCAGCCAACTCGCGAAACTGCTGGCGGTGGCCCCACAGAACCAGCAGATCGCCTTCCCGCAGTTGCACTTGCGCGAGCTCTTCATGCAGCCAGTCGTCCTTGCGCCATAGCCCAGCGACGACCACGCCGAGGTTGCTCTGGAAGTCGATCTCGCCGACGCTGCGTCCG
>JBBQQV010000136.1:0-7525 GCA_038215505.1 Lysobacterales bacterium | reverse complement strand
ACCCGGCTGCGTGGTGCCGTCGATCACGGCGGCCCCGCCGTTGAAGACCACAAAGCCTGCGCCCGCCGGCGTGATCGTGCAAACACCGGTGGCCGCCACGCAGCCCGCATCGGACATCGGAATATTGAAGTTGACGTTGTCTGGTCCCGCAGCGGTGTTCGCCAAGGCAATCGCCCCGCGCAGCGAGCAGTCGTTGGCGGCAGCGGAGCAGGCAGATAGCGAAAGGTCTGAGGTCGTGTCGACGGTAAAGATCGCCGCCTGCGCCTGCTCAGCGAACACGCCGCCGCCAATGGTCAGCAAGCAAAAAATGGCGCGGCAGAATGGCATTCGATGGGTGCTGGACATGAGCAACTCCTTGGCGAGGTTGGTTGCCGCATGCTGCGATTTGAAGCGGCCGCTCGCCACCCCGAAACTGGGGTAGGTTAGCCCAGCCTGCCCTGCGCCAACCGTAAGGCGACGCAGGTTCCAGTCAGGCCTGATCGAACATCGAGACTCGCGTCGATCACTTGCGCGCGCTGCTGCATGCTGTCTAGGCCGCGACCACGCTCGGCCTCCGCCGCAATGCCTGTGCCGTCATCCTCGATATCCAGGTGCAGAGTCGATTCTCGCCCTTCCTCGACCAGCTTGGCGCTCACTCGAATGGTCGATGCAGCGGCGTGTTTTAACGCATTGGTGATGGCCTCTTGAACAATCCGCATGACGTTCAGCACGACGGTTGGCGGAACCGGTTGCAAGTCTGGCAGCTGCGCGGTTCGCCATTCGATCTTGACTGGCAAATGGACGAAGGCCGGATCGAGGCGTTGTCGCAGCATGCCCAGCGCCACACTCAAGTCAGCACAGGCACCGTCCAGCGAATCGATCATCAGGCGCAGATCGTCCAAGGTCCTGCGCAGTTGCAGCTGCAACTCGGCAGCCGGCAATTGGCCGTTTTGCGCTTGACCGATCAAGGCCACCAGTTGGCCACCGACGCCGTCGTGCATGTCGCGCATGATGCGATGACGCTCCTCAGCCAAGGTCCGCGCCTGTTGCGCTTCGCGGCGCAGGGCGAATTCGGTTTCAAGCTCAGCGCTGCGCTCGGCCAGCGCCAGCACCAGTTGCGCTTGCGAACGCTCGGCGTCGCCCAAGGCCCGCACGATTCGAATCACCAGTGCGGCGAATAGCAGAATCAGCAAATACAGCGCGCCCCAATGCAAGGTGTAACTGGTCAAGGGTTGCCCACTCACGCCCAGCGCCGCCAAGCTATCGAACACCCCCAACACCGCCAACATAATGACGGCGGCGGCAAACCATGCCGGTCGCGGCGAAGTCATGCGCTGGCGCTGGTGCCACCAGAACGTCGCCAGGTACGCGAGCAGGGCGACTTGGCTGCATCGGTAGACCAACTCAAAGCCAAAGAGCCATGTAAGACCCGGCCAACGCGACACTGCAAAGCCGGCAATGGCCAGCACGACCAGCCAGCCGAAGACGCGCTCATGCTGCGGCTTGGGCGCACCGACAAAACGATGCGAGAACTTGATCAAACTCCACAACGACAGCGCCAACGCGGCGTGTACAAGCACGCTCCAGATCAACAGCGGTAGCGGTCGCCACGCAAAGGCAAAGTTGCTGATGTAAATCGCGCTGGCGAGCAAGGTGAGGGTGAACCAACGGTACAGCGACTCGTGTCGGCGCACCCATGCGATGGGAAGCAAGAAAAGCGTGATCGCAAAACTCACCACCAGCGCCAACTGCGCGCCGCGCTGTCCGACCACGGCGTTGCGCTGCCAGACCGGCGCAAGGATGGCGCGCGGCCCCAAATACACCTCGCCGAGGTAAATCCGCTCCAGCGCGCCGGCACCGCTGCGCAACTGGATCACAATTTCGTTGCTGCCGAGGTGCAACACACCCGCCGGCACCACCAGCAAGACCGGAATCGACGAGTACGAGGTCGCGGGTGATGGGTCGGGCTCGCGCAGCATTTGCCCGTTGATCAGCACGCGGCCGTCGCGGGTCATGGCGTTAATAATCAGCGCCTGATCGAGCAATTGTGCGGCGCTCAGGGTGCGCTCGGCACGATACAACCGACACCTGCTACGCACGCGCAGCTCTGCCGCTTGCCAGTCGCGTTCAGCCGTACCGCAGGGTCGTTGCTCGATCTCGCCCAAGCGCCACGCACTCAGGTCGGACACGCTATTGGCGGCCCACAGCAGCGCAGCCGCCAGCGCCGGCAGCGCCCACGGCAACAGGCCGCGCAGGAGTTTCAGCATTACACCCGAGCAGCCGACAGCAGACCCAATTGGGTCGCCTCGAACACTGCCTCGGCGCGGCTGTGCACTTGCAACTTGCGGTAAAGCTCTTTGGCGTAGGACGCCACCGTGTTGTAGCGCAAGCCCATCACCTGCCCCACTTCGTCGTATGACAAGCCCTTGGTGATCAGCTTCAACAGCTCCAACTCGCGCTCGCTCAAGCGCGGCACCGATTCGTGCGATGGCCGGCACGCCGGTGCTTGCAAGCGACGCATCAGATGCACCGCAATGGCTGGGCTGAGCGGCGCGCCGCCCTCCAGCAACTGATCGATCGCCGCCACCACATCGCGATCACTGGAGTCCTTCAGCAGATATCCGCCGGCACCGGCAGCAATCGCGCCCAACACGCTGCGCTCATCACCCATCACCGAGATCACTAGCACCTGCGCGAGGGGCACTGCACGCTGCAGGTGATGGATCAGGCTAACGCCATTGCCGTCGGGCAATTCCAGATCCAACAGCACCACCGTCGGCTGCTGGTTCTCCAGCGCCAATCGCGCCTGTTGCAAGCTACCCGCTACCGCCGCCAATTCAAACCGCGCCTCTCTTTCCACTACACCTGCCAAGCGTTCACGCGTATGCGCATCATCTTCAACGATGAGCACGCGAACGCTCGATGGCAGGTTCATGGTCAGCTCTCGCAAGCACAGTGAACTGGCAGCTTGCGCGCATGCGCTTTAGCCGAATAGCCCTGAATTGGGGTAGCGCGGCGGCCACGGCGTGTTTTCGCGGCCGTGGCAATGCATTCCGTTTTTTACGTCGGCAGCCAGTATTGGAGGGCGCCGCTCCCGCGGCGCCGCTCTCTAAGCGAACAGCAACAGCAGCCGCGCAGAAGCGCGTCCCTCCAAAAAGCTCGCCACAGAGGTGGTTGTGAGGGAGGCCAGTGCGCAATCGGCTACGCGCTTTGGTCGGCCACGCACTCTGGTCGGGCAAACGGGATTGCAGGCAAGAACCTGTTAGCGTGCCCACCCGCCTTCTAAAGTCGAGCCGCATGGCGCGCTACTCCGGCCCTTTGCTCACTCGTGTTCTAGCCGAGCAACTACTTGCGGCCCGCGCGGCGGGTGCGGCAAGCATCGAAGCTTCCTTCGACTTGGGTCGCTCGATTTCGCAAGCCGCACTCTCGGCTGACGGTTGGCAGTTTCGCGGTCAGAACTATCCGTGGCCGCTGGGTTTGAAGGAGCGCACGCTGTACATCTGCGACGGCGACGCATTTGCTCCCCTGCAACGCTTTGCCGGATCGCTGATCAAGCTGGTTCCAACGGAGTGGGGACCACCGACGTTTGAGATCGATGGCATCAAGATGCTGCCGACGGCGCAGCTATGTCCGTATGCCGACGCGGCGCGCAAAGTGGCGTTGGTGCAGCCGCGTGGCAAACAGGTGTTGGATACCTGCGGCGGTCTCGGTTATTTCGCGGCCTGGTGTCTTTCGGAAGGCGCGGCTCGCGTGCAAAGTTTCGAGAAAAATCCGGACGTGTTCTGGTTGCGCCAGCACAATCCTTGGTCGCCCGATGCCGACAGCATTGAGGCGGGCGGACGCCTGCAGCTCACTCAGGGCGATGTCGCCCAACGCATCACCACCCTGCCCGATCAATCGTTTGATGGCGCACTCCACGACCCACCGCGTTTCGGGATTGCCGGCGAACTGTATTCGCAGGCTTTCTACGATCAACTCGCCCGCGTGTTGCGACCACAGGGCCGCGTGTTTCACTACACCGGCACGCCCAATAAGAAGACCAGCGGTCGCGATGTGCCGGGTGAGGTGGCGACGCGTTTGCAGAAGGCGGGATTTGCCACCGAGCGGGTGTTGGACGGCGTGTATGCGGTGAAGTCCGCCGCGCGAGTGCGCCGACCGCGCTGACGACCCATGTAGGCGCACCATCGCTCGACCCACTTAAGCTGTGGCTTCACCCATCGTCTTCGCTGCATTCAACCTTAGGAATCGCTCGCATGCCCCTACCTCGTCCGTGCCTGCAGCCGCTTGTTGCTGTAATCGTGTTGATCAGCCTGCTATTGCCGGCATCGGTAGCGATGGCAAGCGAGGATCAGCCAGCGGCGGAGACGCAAACTACGGCAGAGATCACGGCACTGTTGCAGGACTTTCTCGCCAACGTCGAGCAAGCCTCAGCGCATGATCGCCTGTGGGCCGCCGATCTTGTCTACACCAGCTCGGCCGGCAAGGTGAACCGCAAGGCGGACATCATGCAAGGCTTCGAAGCACTACCGGCCAAGGCTGATTCGGACTCCGAACCCAAAGAAACCTACAGCGCCGATGACATCTTGGTGCGGCAATTCGGTGACGCCGCGGCGCTGACCTTTCGACTCACCCGACACACCACGGATGGCAGTCAAATTCACTATCGCAACAGCGGTATGTTCGTGCGTCGCCAAGGCCAATGGCAGGTTGTCACGTGGCAGGCGACCTTGCTGGCGGTCGCCCCAGCGGCGGACTAGCTCAACGCTTTATAAGTCCAATAATCGATTCAATCTAGACGCCCTTCTGAACGCTCCTGACTTGATCGCCGCGTCGCTCGACGCCACAAGAACCGCCAGAACAAAGCCAGCGGGAAAGCGACCACGAGCAGTGGAATGCAATAGGCGACGTACTCGATGGCGTCGATCATGCCGTCGAGGGCGGTGTCGATCGACTCGGTGACGGCATCTGCAAGACGGTTGAACCGCGAATTCTCGTGGGGCGTGTCGAATTTCAACGTCAGCAGGTTGGACTCGAGTCGACGCGTTTGGTTGGCCGAATTGCGCTGCTGACCTTGCAACTCGGCTTCGACGCTGGCCAGCTCGCGGGCGATGGTCAGCATGTCGCTGACGGAAAGATCATTGCGGGCCTGAAACTGCAGCAGCTTTTCGCGCAGCAAGGTGAGCCGGTCCAGCTGCGCGCTGGTGTCGGCAACCGCTTCGGCCAAGTCCTCCGCGCGGGTCTCGCGTGATCCGAGCTCACCGCCTTCGCTAGCCAACGCGGTCAGCGGCTCGACCGCGGCTGGCAACAGGCGAACGGTCAACGCGCCACGCGGATGCTCGCCCGCACTCTGCTCGACACTGAGCAAACTGCAGGCACCAAAGCGCTCATCCGCACACGCCGCGCGAACGGCATCCATGCGCTCGCTGAAAACTTCGCGAGGCAGGGTGATTTCGATGATGTGCTCGTAAGCGAGACTGCTGCCGGGCTTGCCTTGTTGGCCGCTGATATCGGCGGAGGACCCGTCCGAGCTCTTTTTCGCGCAACCGGCCAGGACGAAGCAAAGCGCCAACATCAGCACATGAATGACGCGCATCGAGTCAGCTCTCGCCGGTGGGAGCGGTAGTGTCGTCAATTCAAATGCAGGTTGGCACGGTCGCAGCGAACGGTGTGATGCAGCCGTTCACATTGGCAGCGGCATCGCGCCTGCCGGCGCTGCCTCGACTGCGTTGAGCTAACGCTGGATCCGCCGATAGGGTTGGTACACCGGCTCCCACACCAGCGCATGAATGCGTTGCCGCACGCTCGCTTCAGCGCAGGCATCGGCGACGCCATCGAGCTGCGCCTGGCGGGCGACTTCAATCGCGACTTGGATGGCCACCGCGCGCAGTTGGTCGACCGGCGGCAACAGGCGGGCGAACGGATCATGTTTGGCTGGCGACAACTCGGCCAATGCTTTGCCCGCCGCCATGAACATGCTGTCGGTGACCCGGCGCGCGTTGACCGCGAGCACGGCGAGGCCAACGCCTGGAAAGATATAGGAATTGTTGGTTTGATTGACTGGCCGTTGCTGCCCATTCCACATCACCGGCGGGAACGGGCTGCCGGTGCCAATCAAGGCGCGACCATCAGTCCACGCAACCAAGTCGTCTGGCTTGGCTTCGCTGCGCGAGGTGGGATTGGACAGCGGAAAGATGATCGGGCGTGCGGTGTGTTGCGCCATGGCCCGGATCGCGGCTTCAGTGAAAGCACCCGCTTGGCCGGATACGCCGATCAACGCGGTGGGTTTGGCGTTGTTCATCACATCCAACAGCTCGATCCCGCCCGGACTCTGCAATTGCCAATGGCTGACGGCGTGTTGGCTTTGCGCAAAGGCGGCGCGATCGCCGCTGACCTCACGCAAGCCGTGGGCGACCAGACCCTTGCTATCGAGTACGTAGAAGCGAGCGAGCGCCTCGGCGTCGCTCAAGCCCGCAGTACGCATCGCATTGACCAGCAGCCCGGCAATGCCGCTGCCCGCCGCGCCGGCGCCGACGATGGCGATGCGCTGTTCGATCAATGGCACACCGGTGACCTTGATCGCCGCCATCAAGGTACCAAAAGCCACCGCCGCGGTGCCCTGGATGTCGTCATTGAAGGTGCACAGGCGATCGCGATAGCGTTCGAGCAGACGCCCGGCGTTACTGCCGGCGAAGTCTTCCCATTGCAGCAACACATTTGGAAAACGCTCAGCCACGGCACTGACGAATTCTTCAACGAAGTCGTCGTACTCAGCCCCACCAATCCGCGGGTTGCGCCAACCCACGTACAAGGGATTGTCGAGCCGCTCCTGATTGTGGGTACCGAGGTCGAGCATGATCGGCAAGGTCGCCTCGGGATGAATGCCGGCGCAGGCGGTGTACAAGGACAGCTTGCCAATCGAAATACCCATGCCGCCGGCGCCTTGGTCACCGAGCCCAAGAATGCGCTCGCCATCGCTGACGACGATCACCCGCACGCGATCAAAGCGCGGGTCGGACAAAATCTCGCGAATGCGATGCTTGTTCGGATAACTCAGGAACAGCCCGCGCGGCTTGCGCCAAATCTCCGAAAAACGCTGACAACCCTCGCCCACCGTCGGCGTGTAGACCAGTGGCAACAGCTCCTCGATGTTGCCCACCAACAAGGCGTAGAACAGTGTTTCGTTGGCGTCCTGCAAATCGCGCAGAAATGCATAGCGCTCAAAATCGGTGGCGAAGCTGCGCAGCACTTTCAGCCGCCGCGTGACCTGTTCGGCAAGCGTGCCCACATTCGGCGGCAACACTCCGTGCAGACGGAACTCGTGGCGCTCGCCTTCGGTAAACGCCGTGCCCTTGTTGAGCAAAGGCTGGTTGATCAGATCAACGCCATACAAATCGGTAGCAATGGTTTGCTTGCTGCGGTCAGTCGCTTGCCCAGTCATGCTTGATCTCCCCCAAGATCGAAATTCGATATCGCAATCCTGCGCACGATACGCCGTGCGGTGCCGGTGGCAAACGCGGAAGCGCCAGCAATTTGCCGGACTTTGCAT
>JBBQQV010000135.1:0-7583 GCA_038215505.1 Lysobacterales bacterium | reverse complement strand
CGGGTCGGGGAGGGGCAAGGCAAGCACAAGCTCCACCCATCCACGCAAAAGCGTTCACCAGAAGCGAACGCTTTTGCGTGGATGGGTGGCAGCCCCCCGCCGACGATCCCGGCGCCCGCATCAGCTAATACCGTTGCTCCCTTCCGGGCCTGGCGGAGTTTTCAGCCTATCGTCGCGGGGGCCGACGGGGGCCACCATTGAACTGTTGTTGCAGTCACGCGCTGAAAGCGCAGTCGATGCATGAAGCAAAGTGGCGGAGAGAGCGGGATTCGAACCCGCGGTACGGGGTTTAGCCGTACACACACTTTCCAGGCGTGCTCCTTCAACCGCTCGGACACCTCTCCGCTGGATCAGCCGTCGCCGCAAGCAACGCCGGCGCTGGCCAGCCGCGAAGAATACCGGCGAGGCGCAGACTGTACAAGCAATGTCTGCACGGCCACTGCGCGGGGCTAGCGGTCGCGCGCCACGCTGTAGCTGGCAAGCCCGCGCAGCGCATCCAGTGCATTCGAGTTTGGCAGAGCGGCGATCGCGGCCATTGCCCGCTCGGCGTAGGTGCCAGCCAGCTGCCGGCTGTACTCGATTCCACCGCAAGCACGAATGGCCGCCAACACCTCGGGAAAAGCGGCGGCATCGCCTTGTTCGATGATCGTGCGCAAGCGTTGCTTGACGTCGGCGGGGCTGTGTCGAAGCGCATGAATCAACGGCATGGTCGCCTTGCCTTCGGCCAGATCGTCGCCCAGATTTTTGCCCAAGGCCTGCGGATCGGCGGTGTAGTCGAGCACGTCATCGGCGATTTGAAACGCAAACCCCAGATTCAGTCCGAAGTCGTGCAAGGCTTGCTGGACGTCTGTCGCAGCGCCAGCCAAGACCGCGCCTAGCCGGGTGGCGGCGGCGAACAGCACGGCCGTCTTGCGTTCAACCACTCGCAGGTAGGCGGTCTCGTCGGTATCGGGGTTGTGCACATGCAGCAGTTGCAACACCTCGCCTTCGGCAATGGCATTGGTGGTATCGGCGAGGATGCGCATCACTGGCAACTGCTCCAGCTCGACCATCAATTGAAAGCTTCGCGAGTACAGGAAATCGCCCACCAACACGCTGGCGGCGTTGCCCCACAGCGCGTTGGCGGTCTTGCGGCCACGCCGCAGGTCGGATTCGTCGACCACATCATCGTGCAGCAGCGTGGCGGTGTGAATGAACTCGATAACTGCGGCAAGCTGATGCGCTGAGCCACCAGTAAATCCCAAGCTGCGAGCTGCCAACAGCAACAAAGCCGGACGCAATCGTTTGCCACCTGCCGCAATGATGTGCTCGGCCACCTGATTGATGAGCAGCACGTCGGACGCCAGCCGTCGCCGAATCAATGCATCGACGCCGCGCATGTCGTCAGCGACCAGCGCATGGATGTCCGCTAGCGGCATGGCTGCCATCGGAAAAGGGTTTGCTTCAGCGGTATGGGTAGTCATCGCTGGCGGATTATACGGGCCGCGCTGCACGCCAAGCCCGCCCACGGTGAGGAATTTTCCTACCCTGCGAGCCGGCCTTGTCTGACTGCAGCCGGGTGCCCGATATACTAGTCTGCTGTGGCATCCCAGCCAGCTTGGTTGGCCCTTCTTCACTCAACAGGAATCTTCTTCGTCATGGCCCGCGGCGTAAATAAAGTCATCTTGGTTGGCAATCTTGGAGCCGATCCCGAATCGCGCACCCTCACTAATGGCGGCAGCGTCACCACCATCAAGGTTGCCACCTCTGAATCATGGAAAGACAAACAAACTGGCGAAAATCAGGAGCGCACCGAGTGGCACCGTGTCAAGTTTTTCGGTCGCTTGGCCGAGGTCGCCGCTGAATACCTGCGCAAGGGCAAGCAGGTCTATATCGAAGGCAGCATTCGCACTGACAAGTACACAGACAAGGAAGGCGTCGAGCGTTACAGCACCGACATCATCGCGAACGAAATGCAGATGCTGGGCGGGGCAGGCGGCGAGGGGGGTGGCGCTTCGCGCGGTGGTGAGCGTAGCAACGAGCGCTCGCAGGGCTCGAGCAGCTACGACCGTGGCAACGAGCGTTCGCAGGGATCAGGCAACTTCGACGGCGGCAGTCGTGATGCACCGATGAACCGCGGCTCAGCCCCGTCGCGACAGGCTCCTTCTGCGATCGATGTGCCTGACGACGAGATTCCGTTTTAGACAGAATTGGTTGGCGAACACCGGTTTTCTAAGGCGTTGAAACAGATGCGAAATAGATTTTCATTGCAAGTGCTGCTGACATGAGCCAACCGACGTGGCTGGTCACGGGCGGCGCTGGCTTTATTGGCGGCAATTTTGTCCTGCAAGCGATTGCTGACGGCGCGGCGCGGGTGATCAATCTCGACGCGCTGACCTATGCCGGTAACCGGCATACCTTGGCGCGGCTTACCGGCAATGCCGATCACGTATTCGTGCACGGCGATATCGGCGATGCCGAATTGGTCAAGGCGCTGTTGGCTGAGCATCAGCCGTCGGCAGTGATCAATTTTGCCGCCGAGAGCCACGTTGATCGCTCTATCGATGGTCCGGCGGCATTTGTACTAACCAACGTCGTTGCCACCTTGAGCCTGCTGGAGGCAACCAGAAATCACTGGCGCGGGCTCGATGAGGCTGCGCGCGCGGCGTTTCGCTTTCTGCATGTGTCGACCGATGAGGTATATGGCTCACTAGGTGCCACCGGCGCGTTCACCGAGTCCACGCCGTATGCGCCCAATTCGCCGTATTCGGCATCGAAAGCGGCATCCGATCACTTGGTAAGAGCCTTTCATCACACCTATGGGTTGCCAACGCTCACCACCAATTGCTCCAACAATTACGGCCCGTTCCAGTTTCCAGAGAAGTTGATCCCGCTGATCATCGCGCGCGCTTTGGCGGGTGAAGCATTGCCGGTCTACGGTGATGGCAGCAACGTGCGCGATTGGCTTTACGTGGGTGATCACTGCACCGCGATTCGAGCAGTGCTTCACGCGGGGCGAGTCGGTGAGGTCTACAACGTTGGCGGCGATGCCGAACGGCAGAATATCGATGTCGTCAAGGCAATTTGCGCGCTGCTGGATCAGCGTCGTCCGCGCGCCGATGGGGTGTCTCGCGCTGCCCAGATTGCCTTTGTCGCTGATCGTCCTGGGCATGATCGTCGCTACGCCGTCGACGCCAGCAAGCTGAAGGGTGAGTTGGGCTGGCGGCCGAGCCTCAATTTCGAGACTGGCATCGCGCGCACCATCGACTGGTATCTCGATCATCAGGACTGGGTGGCCGGCGTTCTCGACGGCAGCTATCGGCTGCAACGAATTGGCGGCATTGACTGATACCACAGCAACATCCCGACCTGACTAGAGCCAACGTCCAATGATTTGCAAAGGCATCGTGCTTGCCGGAGGTTCCGGTACCCGGCTGTATCCGATCACACGTGCGATCAGCAAGCAGCTGCTGCCGATCTACGATAAGCCAATGATCTACTACCCGCTCAGCACGCTGATGCTGGCCGGTATTCGCGACGTGCTCATCATCAATACGCCGCATGAGCAGCCGATGTTCAGGCATTTGCTCGGCGACGGTTCGCAGTGGGGGATGCGCATCGAATACGCGGCGCAACCGAGCCCGGATGGTTTGGCGCAAGCCTTCATCATTGGTCGCGAGTTTGTCGCCGATGGGCCCAGCTGTCTTGTACTGGGTGACAACATTTTTTACGGCCACGGCTTCAGCGAGCAACTGCGTCGTGCGGCGACCCATGTCGATGGGGCAACTGTGTTCGGCTACTGGGTCAAAGATCCCGAACGTTATGGCGTCGCTGAGTTTGATGCCGATGGCCGGGTGGTGGGACTAGAAGAAAAGCCGTTGCAACCCAAGTCCAACTATGCAGTCACAGGGCTATATTTCTACGACCACCGCGTCACCGAGTTTGCTGCGCACCTAAAGCCTTCGCCGCGCGGCGAGCTGGAGATCACCGATCTCAATCGCTGCTACTTGAACGACGGCACGTTGCGCTTGGAAAAGTTGGGCCGCGGCTATGCATGGCTGGATACCGGCACTCACGAGTCGCTGCTGCAAGCCAGCAATTTCATTGAGACGATCGAGGAGCGACAGGGACTGCGTGTCTGCTGTCCGGAAGAGATTGCCTTTGCCAATGGCTGGATCAACGCCAACCAATTGGAGGCACTGGCCGCGCCACTGCTGAAAAGTGGTTACGGCGAGTATCTGATGCAGTTGTTGCGACAAGGTCGAGTCGCTTGAGCATGTTGACGATGCGCGTCAGCAAAAGTCGCTTGCCGGAATGCCTGCTGATCGAGCCGCAGGTGTTTGCCGACAGCCGTGGCAGCTTTTTTGAGCAGTGGAATGCCGAGCGCTATCGGGAGGCCGGGCTCGACGCCACGTTCGTGCAAAGCAACGTCTCGGAATCGGCGCGCGGCGTGCTGCGCGGGTTGCACTACCAATGGCCGCAACCGCAGGGCAAGTTGGTCAGCGTATTGGTGGGCGAGGTGTATGACGTCGCCGTCGATATTCGTCGCGGTTCGCCAACATTTGGGCATTGGGCGGCGGCGATCCTGAGTGCGGAAAACCGCCGCCAGTTCTGGGTGCCGGAAGGCTTTGCACACGGTTTTGTGGTGACCTCCGAGCGCGCCGTGTTTCATTACCTGTGCACGGCACCCTATGTGCGTGAGGCCGATGCGAGCCTGCGGTGGAACGATGCGGCTTTTGCCATCGATTGGCCGGTCGCTGAGCCGCTGCTTTCGGACAAGGATGCGCGTGCTCCATTTTTGGCTGACATCGCCGCCGAGCGGCTGCCGGTTTATGCCGGGTAGGCCGATGCAACGCCTGTTGTTGACTGGCGGCACCGGCCAAGTGGGATTTGAGTTGCAACGTGCGCTCACTCCGCTCGGGCAGGTTGTCTGCGCGACCCGCGACGGCCAGCTGCCTGGTGGCGCGACTTGCGAGCGACTGAACTTGGCTGAGCCGGCCAGCATCGCGCCGCTGCTGGATCGATTGCAGCCTCGCGTGGTGGTCAATCCGGCGGCCTATACCGCAGTGGATCGCGCGCAGTCGGAACCAGCGCTGGCTGCTGCCATCAACGTCGAGGCGGTCGCGCAGCTTGCACAGTGGTGCGCGGCCAACAACGCTCTGTTGATTCACTACTCAACCGACTATGTGTTCAACGGCGACGCCAGCGTGCCCTGGAGCGAAGACGCAGCGACGGCGCCGCTCGGCATTTACGGAGAAACCAAGCGCGATGGTGAGCTGGCGATACGCGCGAGCGGTGCCCGTCACCTGATTCTGCGCACCGCTTGGGTGTACGCCGCGCGAGGCAGCAACTTTTTGCGCAGCATGCTGCGGCTGGCGGGCGAGCGCGATGAAGTGCGGGTGGTGGCCGACCAGCTGGGCGCGCCCACGCCTGCACGCTGGATCGCGGCTGCAACGGCTGCCTTGTTGGCGAAGCTCACTGATCGCGAGCCGCAAGCAAGCGAGCTCGGCACGTTCCATCTAAGCGCCGCCGGGCACACGACTTGGCATGGTTTTGCCGAGGCGATCATGTTGCGCGCGCAAAGCGCGGGTTTGATCAGCCAGCTTCCGCAGGTGACCCCGATCAGCACTGCGGATTACCCAACACCAGCACGACGCCCCGCTTATTCGCAGCTCGACAACAGCCGACTCCGCGCCGTGTACGCAATCGGCTTGCCCGACTGGCAACTCGGCCTGGACCAGGTCATCGGCGAGCTGGCCATCGCCTCACCAATTCGCCCCGTCTAGCCCGGACTTTTCATGAATCGCGCAGGCCTTCGTTCGGCGGCTTCGCCGCTACGCGGGGCTTCCGCCCCGATATCTCCTGACCGCACAGGGAATTCTCTTCAGTCGGCCGTATGGCCCGATACGCCGCTCCTGCAGAGAATCCCCTGTGCGATCAGGATCCTGCGCGATCATCGTACGCATTCATGAAAAGGCCAGGCTCGGAGCGCCCGCAGGGGCGTATGCGTCAACTTTGATCGCGCGCCATCGCGCCATCGCGCCATCGCGCCTTCTGGCGCTCCTACAATGGTCAACTCGCTACCTCTTCTCGACTAAACAATATGCTCATTCCTGTCATCCTCTCCGGCGGTGCCGGCACGCGTTTGTGGCCGGCTTCACGGCGCGGCTATCCCAAGCCATTCATGCGTTTGGGCGGGCAGCAATCGCTGTTGGCGCAGACGTTTCAACGCGCCGCAGCGGTGGCTGATGCCGGTGAAGTACTGACCGTGACGGGCCGCGACTACCACGGTCTTACCCGCGAGACTTATGCGCCGTTGCTGGGCGACCTGCGATCGCGCTTTCTGCTCGAACCGGCGGGTCGCAATACCGCGCCGGCAATCCTGCTTGCCGCCCTCGATATTGAAGTCAGGTATGGTCCCACGGCGCAGATGCTGGTGTTGCCGGCCGACCATTTGATTGCCGACATCGATGGCTTTCGCGCCGACGTGGCGATTGCGCAAGCGCTCGCCGCCGACGGCTACCTCACCACGTTCGGCATCTTGCCCACGCAGCCCGAAACCGGCTTCGGCTATATCGACGCCGGTGAGGCCATCGGTGCACTCGGTGGTCGCGTTTTACAGGCCTTTGTAGAAAAGCCCGAACGTGTGCGCGCAGAAGCGTTTGTGGCCTCGGGGCATCACTACTGGAACGCTGGCATGTTCTGTTTCTCGGTGGAAGCGGTGCTCGCCCAAGCGGCACAAAGCTGTTCCGACGTGTTGGCCGCCGCGCGGGCCTGTTACGGCGCAGGCGAGTCCAGTGCCGAGCCGCGCAATTTCGATCCCAGCCTTTTCGCCGCGCAGCCGGATATTTCCATCGACTACGCGCTGATGGAACCCGCCAAGCGCCGCGCCGTGGTGCCCGCGCGGTTTGACTGGAGCGACATCGGCTCGTGGCAAGCCATCGCTGACTTGGGCGATGCCGATGCCGCCGGCAATCGGCTGTTTGGCGAGGTGGTCAGCATCGATTCCGAGAACTGCTACGTGCAGGCAGACCAGCGCCTTGTCGCCACCGTCGGCGTGCGCGATCTCGTCATTGTGGATGCCGGCGATGCGGTACTGGTGACGGATCGGGCGCACAGCCAAGCGGTCAAACAGGTGGTCGAGCACCTACGCAGCCGCCAGCATCCGGCCGCACAACACGGTGCCACGGTGTATCGCCCCTGGGGCAGCTACACCGTGCTCGAAGATGCCGACGACTGCAAAGTCAAACGTTTGACCGTCAATGCGGGCGGCATCTTGTCGCTACAAAAGCACTATCGACGTAGCGAACACTGGACCGTCGTCCACGGCACCGCCAAGATTCGTGTCGGCGAGCGCGAGTTCCTGCTGGAGCGCAACCAATCCACTTACATCCCAACCGACACCCTGCACCGGCTGGAAAACCCAGGCAGCGCACCGATTCATCTGATTGAAGTGCAATGCGGTGACTATTTCGGTGAGGACGATATTGTCCGGCTGGAGGATGTCTACGGCCGGGCCTGAGCATCCCAGCTCGCGGTGACGCTTCGCCACGGGTTGTCGAGGCGGTGGCGTTGTGGGTTTTGTGATTCGGGGCAAGATGGTG
>JBBQQV010000134.1:0-7585 GCA_038215505.1 Lysobacterales bacterium | reverse complement strand
TGATCGAAGTTGGCCAGCCCGGTCTCTACTTCGCGTCCGATTCTGGCCTTGCGCAACAGTCGCGAGAGCGTGCCCTCGCGGGCAATGCGAAACTCGATGCCGGCGGGCATGCGAACGCCCACGCGCAGCCGAATATGCGCTTTGGCCTTGGTCTCATGGACGATGTGCGGCACTGGTTTGCCGCAATACTCGGCTTGCCGCGACTCACCTTCCCAGTCCCAGCTTTTCTCCCGTGAGCGCGCCAACACGTATGCCGCAACACCGCCGATGCCGATCCAGATCCACATGCGTGTTCTCCATCCGCCTGCCGGGATTCTTGCACACGCAAGCACGTTGTCGGCAGCGTTCCCAGGTTCCGTGGGCGAGCTCAGGCGAACGCGTGACCGACCCGCGCAGAGCACGCTATACAATGTCGCCGCGCCGCTGTTGGCGTTGGCGGTGACGGCGCGATGCGAGTGCTGGTGATGCAACAGAAAATGGTCGGCGACGTGCTCACCAGCAGCATCCTGTGCGAGAACCTGCGCCGCTTGCTGCCAGGTGCCGACGTGCATTTCGTGGCCCATGCGGGGGCCGCGCCTGTCCTGCAAGGCAATCCCAACATTGATCGCATTCATGCGTATCCCGCTCGCAGCACTTGGCAGGCGAAACGACCATTGGCCGACACCCTGCGTAGCCTCCAGTTTGATGCGCTGATCGATGTCTACGGCAAATGGGAAAGTTTGCAACTGGTCCGTCATTGCCGCGCCAAGCGCTCCATCACCTATCGCAAGTGGTACAGCCGCGGGTTTTACACCGACACCGTCACTCGAGTCGCGCATTCGAAATCCGGCTTGCCGTTGGCTATCGAACATCGGCTGCAGCTTCTGCAGCCCCTGCTGGGTGCGCTCGATCCTGCCCAACTGGTGCACCGGCCACGCCTGTATGTGAGCGATTCCGAGCGCGTTGGCGCACGCGCATTTCTGGCGTCCCACCACATTTCACCTGCGCAGCCATTGCTGATGGTCAGTGCGCTCGGCAGTGACGTGAGCAAGACCTTCCCGTTACCCGCGATGGCGCAGTTGCTTGATCGCATCGTGGCCCGCTGCGATGCGCAGTTGCTGTTCAATTGCCTGCCCAACCAACGCGCACAAGCCGAAGCTCTGTTTGGGCTGTGCAACGAGGCGACGCGCCGTCGCATTGCCTTGGACGCTTACCCGCAGGGCCTTCGGGAGTTCATCGCCGTGCTGGCCGAATGTGATGGCTTGTTTGGCAACGAGGGCGGAGCGGTCAACATGGCGCGCGCGCTCGATGTACCCAGTTTCTGCATTTTTTCGCCGTGGATTTCCAAGCAGGTCTGGGACATCAATGACGACGGCCTGCACACCGCCGTGCACCTGGCCGACTTCGCCCCGCAACTGCTGCATGCCCTCACTACCGCCAAAATAAAACAGCGCACCGTTGAGCTCTACGCCGCTTTTGATCCGCACTGGGTAGAGCCAGCGCTGGATCAGTTTGTCGCGACTCGCGTGGCGGGTTAGGGATCGGCGATGAAAGTCCTGCACTTTGACCTCGCCGCAGGTTTTCGCGGCGGCCAGCGTCAAGCCTTGTTGCTGCATCGAAACCTGTTAAAGGCGGGTATCGACAGCCTGCTCACCGTCGATGCTGCGGGCAGGCTGCGGGAGAAGGCGGCTCAAGACGGCATCGAAGGCATCGTGCCCATGCAGGTATCGCGGATTCGGCCGGATGCTTTGGCTCGACTCAGTTCCAGCGCGTCGGTAGTGCGGCTGCTCAGGCGAGCGCGACCCGACATTGTCCATTTTCACGAGCCTGCGTCCCTGTTGTATGGACCACTCGCCGGCGCTGCGTTGCGTGTGCACACGCGCCGCGTGTCGTTTCCGATCAAGCCTATGAGCGTTCGCCTGAAATACCGGCCGCTTGGCCTGCACGTCGGCGTCAGCGAGGAGATTTCCAGTTACCTGCGCAGCCTGGGTTTGGATCACGTGCATACCGTGCATAGCGGCATCGACCTTGCGCGTTTTGAGCACCCGCCCGCTATCCGGCCGTTGGCAGGCAATCCGCACTTCAAGCTGCTTTACGTGGGCGCGTTTCACAAGATGAAAGGTATTGAGGTCTTGCTGGAGGCGTTTTGCCGGCTGGCGGGTGCCGACATCGAGCGCCGTCTGCAACTGCATCTGGTGGGCGACGGTGAGCTGCTGCCAGCGTTTCGTCGCGACCTTGAGCGGCAAGGCGTGGCCGACCGCGCCGTTTTCCACGGATTCCGCGAGGACACCGAAGCGTTTCTTGCCGATGCTGACGCGGTGCTGGTGCCTTCAACGTATGGCGAGGGCTCGAACGGCATCATCAAGGAAGGGATGGCAGCGGGCAGACCCGTGATCGCCAGCGACCTCGCCTGTAATTCAGAGCTCATGCAAGCCGGTGTCGATGGGTTGCTGTTCCGCAACATGGATGCGGCAGACCTCGTGCAAAAGGTCACCGAGTTGCAGCAGGGCAAATGGACGTTTGATCGCGACCACCTGCGCGCCACGGCGGCACGCTTTTCGGATACGCGGATGAGCTCGGCATACATTGGGTTATATGAGCGGTATCTGGCGGGTCGGCGTCAGGGTCAGCCTTGAACGACAAACTTTGAAAACCTTGCCCGCGTTGAGTGCTTGAACCCATCCCCCGGCCTGTTCGTTCTGAGATATCGAAGGACGCGCGACAACCGCGAGCGAACGCGTCGCCGGTTTCCCAGTTGTAGTCGACTCCAATCAAGTACTGTCAACGCTTCGGTGAGGTCTGCGTTAGAGGCTGGCATGAGCAATCACACCGCACCTGTACTACCGGAAGTCTGGATGGCGCTGCTTTCCTCCCTGACACGACCAGCAGCGGCCGCGCCGGCGCAGTCGGCTGCGCTCAAGCGGCAGCTGGATGCGTTTCTGCAATCGGTCGAGCGTCGCGCTTTGTGCATGCTGGAACTGGGCACGCGGCAGCGCGAAGAAGCGCTGGATCTGCTGCAGGACTGCATGCTGCGGTTTGTTGATCGGTATGCGGATAAGCCTGCCGCTGACTGGCCGCCCTTGTTTTTCCGCGTCGTCAGCAATGCGCTGATTGATTGGCAGCGACGGCGCAGTGTGCGTAACAAAGTGATCGCGATATGGCCCTGGGGCAAATCCTCCAAACGCCAAGACGAAGCGCAACCGATTGAATTTGATGCACCCGCGGCGGAGACCGAACGCCCGGACAGCATCCACGCACGCAACGACCTGATGCAGTCCATGAATCGCGCCTTGGCCGCTCTGCCAACGCGGCAGCGGCAGACATTTCTGCTACGCGAATGGCAAGGCATGAGCGTCGCTGAGTCTGCGCTCGCGCTGGGCATCTCCGAAGGCAGCATCAAGACCCACCTTTTCCGCGCGCAAGCGCGCTTGCGGGAGGCGCTGCATGAACACGCCTGAGCACTCAAAGCCTGACCCGCTCGATTCAACCGGTAGCGCCGAGTTTGCCGCCCTGTGGGCCGACTTGGACGCCCGCTCAGAACGCCTGGACGCAGACACGCTGGATCGGTTGCGCGGTGCGCGCCGCGTTGCGTTGGCGCGAGTGGGCGCAAAGCCTGCACACGCCATCCGTAGCTGGATCGCGGCGGCGGCCTTCGCCGGCCTTGCCGCGATCATGCTGTGGCCGCAAGCGGTGACGACCGCAGTGCCGCCGGCACCAGTGTCGATGGAAGCCTTCGGCATGTTGGCCTCGCCGGATGAAGTTGAAGTGTTGGAGTCGTTGGACTTTTATCTGTGGGTCGAGAGCCAAGCTGCGTTGTCGGACGAGCATGGCTAAGCATTTGCATCGCCTGCATTTGTACCGCCTGCATTTGTATCGCCTGCATTTGCATCGCCTGCATTTGCATCGCCTGCGGGGGCGACGGCTGGCTTTGTCCTTGGCCTTGTCTTTGGCGCTGCAGTTGCCAATCGCGACTGTGCAGGCGCAATCCTGGGCTTCGTTGCCCGCGCCCGAGCAACAAGCCTTGGCGCCGTTTGCCGCCGAATGGGACACGCTCGATGTCGACCAGCGCCTGCGGCTGCTGGATAGCGCAAAGCGTTGGATCGCACTGCCGGAGGATCGCCGCGAGATATTGGCTGCTAGGTTGGCGATTTGGCAGGGTTTGAGCGCAGACGAGCGCAAGCGATTCATTGATCATCGCGCCGCGCAAGGTGGCCGAGAAGCGGGCCAGCAGCGCGAACTGCGGAGGCGTTTCGATGGCCTGCCGCCGGCGCAGAAGGCGGCGATGTTGGAACGCTTTCGGGCCATGCCGCCGGCCGAACGGCGCGCGTTTCTAGCCGGTGCCACGTTTGCCGAAAACACTCGCGGCCGGCAACCGTGGCGGCAGCTTATGCAAGCCTTGCAGCCGCCTGAGCGCCAACAACTGCGGCAGCGCGTGTCCACCTTAAGCGAAGGCCAACGTCAGCAGATATTTGCGCAGATGCAGGCAAAAACGGATGCGCAGCGGGTCGAGTTTGCGCGGCAGCTGATCGCGACTGTTGACGGGCCCGCTTTGTTGCAGCTTTTGCAATCGACACCCAACGAGGACAGGTCCCAATGATTCCGACCTTGGTCTCACATGCAATCGCATCAATGCCCGTCAGCCCCGCGAAGGTGGGTATCCAACGCTTTCGAAGCCGCAGTCAAGCCGCGAGTCCTCTGGATTCCCGCCTTCACGGGAATGACGGATTCAGGGGCCTGGGTCGGCGCAAAGCAACTGCAACGTTTCAACCGTCCATAAGCCAACACAATGGCGCCACCCAATCCGCTGCCACCCGCATGCCGAGGGAGAACGATCATGTTTGACGACCTGCACGTTTCAGAAAGCCTAGCCGTATCGAGCAAAGCGCTCGCCGCCGATGCTGTTGCCGGTGCTGCGGCCCGCAGCAAGGTGACGGCCAGCAACGAGGCTTTGATCTTGCTTAATCGGATCGCTCCCGGGGCCTCGCGTGCTGAGCGCACACGGGTGGCGGCGCTGGGCTACGAGGCCTACCTTGAGGAGCAACTCAATCCGGCGGCGCTGGATGACTCTGCGCTGGATACAGTCATCAGCCAGACCCTCTTGACCTTGGTCCTGAACCGGGCGCAGCTTTTCGCCAACGCGCGCGCCAACGGCGGCAACTACGGCCAAATTGCCAGCGAGTTCACGGGTAATTTCTTGCTGCGCGCGCTGTACAGCCGCCGGCAGTTGTTTGAATCTACCGTCGGCTTTTGGTCCGATGTACTTAACATCCAACTCAATGCCAACGCCCAGCTGATTGTCGAGAAGTCCCTGGACGACCGGCTTGTGGTTCGTCCGCACGCCTTCGGTCGCTTCCGCGACTTGCTGGGAGCCAGCGCCAAATCACCGGCGATGTTGATCTATCTCGACAACGCCTCGAATGGCTTGAACGGCAGCATCAACGAGAACTACGCGCGCGAGCTGATGGAGCTGCACACGCTCGGTGTTGACGGGGGTTATTCCGAAACCGACGTGATCGACGTGGCGCGCTGCCTGAGCGGGTGGTCCCTCAACCGCACGACCGGCGACTTCCTGTTCCAACCGACTTATCACGACAGCGGTGCCAAGCGAGTGCTCGGAGTCAATATCGCGGCCGGCGGTGGCTTGCAGGATGGCGAAACCGTGCTCGACCTGCTCGCCTCGCATCCGTCCACCGCGCGCTACATCGCAACCAGGCTGATTCGTCGTTTTGTGACCGACACCCCCGACAGTGAGTTGATCACCGCCGTCGCGCAGGCCTTCAGCAGCAGTAGCGGTGATACCCGAACCATGTTGCGCGCCATGTTCTTGCATCCCGCCGTGCGTGGCGCGCCGGCCTCCAAGTTCAAGCGACCACAGGAGTTCACGCTGTCGATGCTGCGGGTGCTGGAAGCGACTGCCGAATCGAATGGCTTCCGCCTGCTCGCCGAAGCCTTGCGAGGTCTGGCCCACACGCCGTTCAGCTGGCCATCACCCGATGGCTATCCCGACAGCGCGCCCTACTGGCTCAACAGCAATGCCACCTTGCTGCGCTGGAATTACGCGATCAACACCACCAAGGGTGGCGCGCGTGGCGGCTGGCGAATCGCTTGGACAACCTTGCTGGAAGGGGTTACGACCCTTGAGCAGCTGATCCCGCGCGTGGCCGATATCGTGGGCATCGGACCGCTTTCAGGCAGCGCCTTGAGCCTGTGGACCAAGTCCGCGCTGACCCTCACCCAGCGCCAGCAAATCACTACCGCCAACCGCGACAGCACCGCCATCACCCTCGCCGCGCTGATGTTGAGCGGCGAATCCTTTCAGCTGCGCTGAGCGCACGAGGAGTATTGCCATGCCTATCAATCGACGTGAATTTCTGTGCAGCTCGTTGCTCAGCGCCGGTGCGTTGGCGATGCCGGGGGTGTCACTGGGTTTTGCCAGCAAGAGCGCAGGCGGCGGCAGCGTGGTTGCCATCTATCTGCGTGGTGGTGCGGATGGACTCAACATGGTGGTGCCCTGGCGTGACGACGATTACTACCGACTGCGGCCACAGCTTGCGGTGCCGCGTCCAGATGCGGCCGGTGGCGTGTTGGATCTCGACGGCTTTTTCGGCCTGAATCCATCGTTGCTGCCGCTGCGTTCGCTGTATACCGAAGGCAAGCTCGCCGTTGTCCATGCTTGCGGCGGCACGCATCGCTCACGCTCGCATTTTGATGCGCAGGAATTGATGGAACGCGGCGTCAACAGCAAGTCAGGTGCGACCAGTGGCTGGCTGGGCCGTGCGGTCGAAACCCTGCCGCAAGCGGGCATCGATCCTTTTATCAGCACCGCCATCGGCACTGCAGTTCCGCGCGCGTTTTCCGGCGCGGTGCCGGCGGTTGGTATTTCCAGCGTGGAAGGTTTTGACTTGGCGCTGGAAGGCAATGCGCTGACCGCTGCGCGTTATGCGATTGCACATGGCTACAGCAAGAGTTCCAGCATCGGTGTGGCCGCCATGCAAACCGTCGAAGCCATCGATTTGTTGAAGGCGGCGCGGCCGACTCAGTACGTCACCGATCCAACGGCGATGTATCCGACGGGCACCTTTGGCAACAACTTGAAGCAGTTGGCGCAATTGTTGAAAGCCGACATCGGCATCCGCACCGCCGGCGTCGACCTCGGCGGCTGGGACCACCACGACAGCGAAGCCGGCAATCTGGCCCCCTTGCTGAGCGAACTGAGCGCCGGCCTGCTCGCCCTGCACCGCGACCTCGGCAGTTTGGCCGCTTCGGTCAGTGTCATCGTGATGAGCGAGTTCGGCCGCCGCGCCTTCGAGAACGGCTCACTCGGCACTGATCACGGCACCGGCAACTTGATGATGGTGCTTGGCGGAGGCGTCCGTGGCGGCCGCGTGCTTGCCAACTGGCCCGGAATGGCCGACGCCAATTTGGATCGCGGTGATCTCAAAATCACCACCGACTACCGGCAAGTGTTCCGAGAAGTGCTGGCCAAGCAATTGCCCGAAGTGGATCTTGATTACGTCACCCAGGATTACGTAGGCGGACCTTCACTGGGTTTGTTTTCTTGATGGCGATAGTATTTGCCGTTTCCGCAGCAAGCTGGACGCGCTCC
>JBBQQV010000133.1:0-7590 GCA_038215505.1 Lysobacterales bacterium | reverse complement strand
AATCCATATCGCGGCTTCCGCCGCTCCCACATGGGTTCGACCACATGGGTTCGACTACATGGGTTCGACTACATGGGTTCGACTACATGGGTTCGACTACATGGGGTTCGACCACATGGGTTCGATCAACCTGCCCTACGAGTCGCCGCGAGTGGCCAATCAACTAACCACCCAACGCGCGTTGCGCGAGTAACCGACGCAATGGCTCCAGTTTGCTGACCAAGCCAAGCACCGGGCCGCGCAGCAGCGTTGGCAGCACGGCATCGTTGGAAAACAATCGATTGATCCCGTCAAAGCTCCATGCAGCGACAGCATTCTCAGAACGGCGTTCGCGCGCGTAACGCGCCAACCGGCGCGGCTCGCCGAGTTCACTGAACTCGGCACCGGCCAGAATGCGGCGCAAGCAGGCGACATCGCGCAAGCCTAGATTCACACCCTGCCCGGCCAAAGGATGCACCGCGTGCGCGGCGTCGCCGACCAGCACTACGCGGCCTGCCACGTAGCGCTGCGCCAACTGCCGCCGCAGCGGAAACGAGGCAATTGCCGAAAGCAGATGCAATTCGCCCAATCGAGCATCAAACGCGCGGGTGATCTCGCGGCTGAATTCAGCGCCGGGCAACGTCGACAAGCGCTCGGCTTCGGAATTGGGCAAGGTCCAGACAAACGAGCTGCGACGACCGCGCAGAGCGGCGGGCGTGTTGTCCACGGCATCCGCAAACGGCAACACCGCCAGTGGACCACCCGGCAAGAATCGCTGCCAGGCAGTGTTTTCGTGCGAACGCTCACTTTCGACGTAACCGACCAAGCCACGCTGGCCGTAGTCATGGCGATCTACCTCGATGCCAGCCAAACCACGCAGCACGGAATCCGCCCCGTCGGCAGCCACCGCCAACGCGGCACGCAGCCGCGTCCCGTCGGCCAGCGTCACCTCCACGCCTGCCGCATCCTGTTCAAGCCCACTCACCGTGGCCGGCACGTGCGCAGTGAAGGCTGCCTGTTGACGCAGCGCTGTCCACAACGTCTCGACCAACAGGTTGTGTTCGACGATGGCGCCCAACGCATCGCGTCCCAGCGAATACGCATCGAATGCCAAGGCATCGCCGCCGGCCGCGTCCCACACCCGCATAGCCTGATACGGCTGGCAGCGCGCATAACCCAACGCGCTGCCGATGCCAAGTTCATCCAACAAAGCAAGGCTGTCGGGTGCCAGCGCGTAAACCCGCAGATCGGGCGACGTCGGCTGCCAAGGCGGTTCAATTCGCGACTCAACCAAGGCAACGCGGCGACCGTCGCGCAACAACGCCAAAGCCAAGCACGCGCCGACCACACCGCCACCGACGATGACCACGTCCAGCGCCGCGCGGCGGTTGCGTCGCAATCCGGCCGAATCTGTCGATTGCATGCTCATGCGCTGGCCGCCGCTGTGGATGTGAGCAACTTGCCGCGATAGCCCATCGCGCCGGACACCAGCGGCGCGCGCAGCCCCGGCGCGTTGGCCAAGGCCAACATTCCCAGCGAACGCAGCAGGTGATGCGGGAAACTCTCGCCACTGGTCAAGCGCGCCAGGCCATCACTGAAGGCAATCGTCTGCTGTCGATCGGATTGACGATGAGCGGGATACGTGGCGAGCAGGTGCGGCGCGCCCGGATCATCCACATCGGCAATCAAATCGGCCACGCACAATGCATCGCGCAGACCCAGGTTGAAGCCTTGCGCGCCGATAGGATGCAGAGTCTGCGCGGCGTTGCCCAGCAAGAGAGTGCGCGGCGCCACCAATAATTGTGCGATGCGGCTCTTGATCGGATACACGCTGCGCTTGCCAACGCGCAGGAAGCGCCCGGCGCGACCGCCAAACCGCTGTTGCAGCTCAGCCAACCAGTCGCCATCGGAGAGCCTCATCAGCGCATCCACGTCCGCGCTCGCCACCCCGCACACGCAACCGTAGCTGCCATCGGCACGTGGCAGCAGCGCCAAAGGGCCGCTGGCGGTGAAACGCTCCCACGCATTGCCGGCGTGCGGGCGCTCGCATTGCAAAGCGCTCACGATCAGGCTCTGCCGGTAATCGTGATCGACAGTCGCGATGCCTAGCGCTTCGCGCACGGCGGAGTCGCTGCCGTCGCAGGCCAACAGCAAACGCGCGGACAAGCGCTGCGACGGTGCGGTTGTGGCCGCCGCACATTCAATTTCAATCGACTCGGCATCGGCTCGCAGGCCGACGAAACGCAGCGGCCGATAGCGCTTCAAGGTTGGCAGTTGTGCGAGGCGAGCCTCCAGTGCCGCACCTAATTCCCGCGCGATCACCACCCCACCCAGCGCATCGCGCCCGACCTCACTGGCATCCAACCGCAGTGCGCCAAAGTCACCGACGCGACTGACATGGACCTGTCGCACCGGTGCCGGCGGTGTTTGCAAGTGCTGCAACACGCCCAACGCCTCAAGCGCGCTCAAACTGGCGGCGGCCAAGGCCAGATTGCGCTCGTCAAAACTCGGCGGTGACGCAGAAATCGAGTCGGTGACCTCGATCAAAGCCACATCGCGACCCGCCGCCGCCAAGGCGCAGGCCACGCTGCCGCCCACCAATCCACCACCAACAATCAGAATTTCGTGCGCCATTTTCATGGCAATGATGATACCCGCCGGACTGTGAGCGACAGCTTGCGGTCAGCCCAAAACTCCGCCAGCCGGAACGGCATCCGTTAAACTTGCCAGTCTCCTGCCCGATCGCCGCCGCCATGCCTGCTTCCCGCCTCAAGACTCCAACCATTTTCCTGCTGCTGGCGCTGTTGATGGCGACCACTCGGATCAATCATTTTGGCGCGCTGCCCGATGCGTCTTGGGCGGTGTTCTTCATCGCTGGCTTCTATTTGTCAAAGCAGATGCGCTGGGTGTTTCCAAGCCTGATGGCGCTGGCCGTGGCCGTTGACTACTTCGTCATCAGCAACACCGGCATCAATTTCTGGACCCACTACTGTGTGTCTCCCGGTTATTGGTTTCTGCTACCGGCACATTTTGTGATGTGGATGGGCGGCGCCGGCTTGGCTCGGCTTGCCCTACGCAACAACGGCCTCGCATTGGCGGCGCTGGTGCCGACCTTGCTGGTGTCCGTGGTGCTTTGCCATCTGTTTGCGCAGGGTGGTTTTTATTGGTTCAGCAGCCACTGGTTTGCCGAAGGTGCGAGCGGAGCCACGCTCGCGGGATGGTGGAAAAATTACACCGATTGGCTGCCCGCTTACCTGACAACAGCGGCGATCTACGTCGGTGTCGCCAGCGTGGCGCACATCAGTTGGCAGGTTGCCTTTGACAAGGGCGAGCGCGCAGCCCAGCGCCAGCTCTAGTCGCACCAACTCTCAAACTCGCGTCATCACCCAGTCCATCACCTCTTCCATCACCTCTTGCCGAGCCAGTTCAACATGGGCAATCGCCTCACCAAGATCTACACCCGCACCGGCGATGACGGCGAGACTGGTTTGGGCGATGGCAGTCGAGTCGCCAAGGACTCGGCGCGGGTCAATGCCTATGGCACGGTTGATGAAGCCAACTCGGCGATTGGTATCGTGCTGTCGTGTGATCTGCCGGAGGCAGTGCGCGAGTGCCTGGTGTCGGTGCAGCACCAGTTGTTCGACCTTGGCGGCGAGCTCTGCATTCCCGGTCATAGCGCCATCTTCGACGTCGATATCGAGCGACTGGAAAATCAGCTCGACGGCTTCAACGAAGACTTGCCGCCGCTGAAGGATTTCATCCTCCCCGGCGGTACGGTGGCCGCCGCGCACTGCCACTTGGCGCGGACGATCTGTCGGCGCGCCGAGCGCGAACTGGTCACCTTGTCGCAGTTGGAGGCCGTACGCGGCGAGGCCATTCGTTATCTCAATCGACTATCGGATCTGTTGTTTGTGATCGCCCGCGTGTTGGCCCGTGAAGGCGGTGCCAGCGAAGTATTGTGGAAGCACGAGCGACGCGGCGCGCGCGGCGTGAGCTAAGGCAAATCGATGCGGCTGTATACGCATACCTCATGCGTCGCCCACAGCGCTGGCGAAGGGCATCCTGAATCACCAGCGCGCCTGCGTGCAGTGCTCGAAGCCATCGAAGCGGCCGCCTTTGCGGGTATCGACGAAGTCGAGGCACCAGCCGCTTCAAGGCTGCAATTGCTGCGTGCTCATACCGCCGCACTGGTATCCAGCGTGCTCGACGTTGCGACGACGGACCTGCGCCGGATTGATGCCGACACCGCAATGAACGCCCACTCCGCCAAAGCGGCGTTGCACAGTGCGGGTGCCGTGTGCGCCGCGATCGATGACGTACTCAGGGCGCCCAGAAATGGCTCGCAGCGTCGCGCATTCTGCGCTGTTCGGCCACCCGGGCACCATGCCACTCGCGCTCAAGCCATGGGATTCTGCCTGTTCAACTCGGTCGCAGTCGGAGCCGCGCACGCGCTCGCCCGGCATGGCCTAGATCGCGTGGCCATCGTCGACTTCGACGTCCACCACGGTAACGGCACCCAGGATATTTTCTGGAACGATCCGCGGGTGATGTACGTCTCTTCCCATCAACAAGCGATTTATCCGGGCACCGGCGACAGCCATGAGCGCGGCGTCACTGACAACATCATCAACGCACCGCTTTGCGCAGGCAGTGATGGGGCGGCGATGAAGCAGGTGTATCGCGAGCAACTGCTGCCCGCGCTGAACAGTTTTCGCCCGCAGTTGCTGCTGATCTCCGCGGGATTCGACGCGCATCGACTCGATCCCTTGGCCGGCCTCAATTTCAGCACCCAGGATTTTGCGTGGCTGACCCGCGAGCTCATCCATGTCGCCGAGCACCACGCCAACGGTCGCGTCGTGTCTACTCTTGAAGGCGGCTACAGCCTGACTGCGCTGCGCGAGTGCAGCGTGGCGCACGTGGCCGCGATGTTGGAAGTCGCGTGATTCCCATGCGCGCGGACTTGCGCCTAGGTTTTGCCCGCGATGCACTTGAACTGCCCGCGTTGCAGTTGGTTTCAGCATCCAGTGACGCCAGTTTTCGCAGCTATTGGCGCACCGTGGGCGCTGCGCCCGAGCGCATCGTGATGGACGCACCGCCCGAGCGCGAAGACATCGGCCCTTGGCTGGCCATCGCCGAGCGCTTGCAGCGCGCTGGACTCAACGCCCCCCGCGTGTTGGCACAAGATCTGGTCAATGGCTTCCTGCTGATCTCCGACCTCGGTAACGATCTGCTGTTGCCGGCATTAAATGCAGCATCCGTCGACCATCACTACAGCGAGGCCATGCGCGCCGTGCTGAGGATGCAGACCGCCATCAATGCCAGCGATTTGCCCGTCTATGACGAATCGCGATTGGTCACTGAGATGGAGCTGCTGCCGACCTGGTTCTTGCAGAGCCACTTGGGGATGGACATTGCCTGCGAGCAATGGGACGTGATCGAACTCGCCTTCCGCGCCTTGCTCACCAATGCGCAGGCCCAGCCGCAACAGTTTGTGCATCGCGATTTTCATTCGCGCAATCTGATGTTGAGCGAACACGGCTTGGGCATCATCGATTTTCAGGACGCGGTGCGTGGCCCGCTTACCTATGACTTGGTCTCGCTGCTGCGCGATTGCTACATCGAATGGCCGCAGTCGCAGGTGGAGGACTGGGTCGAGGCGTATCGCAAACAGGCCGTGAACGCCGGCTTGACCAGCGCCGATCCGACGCGATTCCTGCGCTGGTTCGACCTGATGGGCCTGCAGCGGCATATCAAGGTACTCGGCATTTTTTGCCGGCTCTGGTATCGCGATGGCAAGGCGGGCTATTTGGGTGATCTGCCCTTGGTCTGGCGCTACACGCGCGAAGTCGGCCGCCGCTATTCAGAGGTCGCCCCATTGATCGACCTGATCGAAACCGCCGTCGGCGCGCGCGACATCACTCAGCCCGATATCACCCAACCCGCGTGAAGGCGCTGATATTTGCGGCGGGACGCGGTGAACGCATGCGCCCGCTGACCCAGCACACGCCCAAACCCTTGCTGGTCGTCGGCGGCAAGCCGCTGATTGTCTGGCATCTGGAAAAACTGGCCGGCTTCGGTGTGACCGAAGTGGTCGTCAACACCTCGCATCTGGCCGACTGTTTTGCACCGCAGTTGGGCGATGGCTCAGCGTGGGGATTGCGCCTGCATTTCCTGTTTGAAGGCGACGAGCCGCTGGAAACCGGCGGCGGCATGCTCAATGCCCTGCCCCTGCTCGGCGACGCGCCCTTCATCGCCATCAATGGCGACATCTGGACCGACTTTGATTTGCACGTCCTGCCCCGCGAACCCAACGGTCTCGCCCATCTCGTCCTGGTCAACAACCCCGAGCATCACCCGCGCGGCGACTTTGCCTTGGGTCCCAACCACGGGCTGCATGCTGACGCCGAGCCGCGCCTGACGTTTGCCGGCATCGGCGTGTATCGACCTGGCTTGCTCGACGGTTGGCGCGAAGTGATTGGCAGCGCTGCAGGCAGCGATCTGCAACCCCCGCGCTTCAAACTCGCGCCGCCGTTGTTCGCCGCCATTCGCGCCAAGCAAGTCAGCGGCGAGCAGCATATGGGTCGCTGGACCGACGTCGGCACACCGCAGCGCCTGTCGGCGCTTGATGCCGACTTGACGGCACTCGAATCTCCCAACTAAACACCTCAGTAATCGGCTTGTCGAACACTTCGGCAGTCGTCAACAGCCCCCTCCACTCGGCCCTGAGCGCCGTAGGGTGCGTCTCGTACGCACCACTTTTCCTCGCAAGATGCGGTGCGTACGAGACGCACCCTACTTGCTTGCGCACAGCGAATTGGCCGGTTGCCTCGCGCTCCGGCATGAGCACAGCCTTGTCCGATGGGACGGCTTATCGCGGTGGCCTTGGCGGTCTCTCTTTGTTGCTTCTTCTGGGATCGAAGCTAAGGATTCGCACTTCGGCGATGAGCAGAACGGCGAGTTTCGAGCAGGTCAAATGGTTCTGACCTCGTTGAGCAAATCGGGGTGTCGGTCCAGCACTTTGAGAAGCTTCACCAAGGCCAACGGAGGCTTGGTCTTGCCGTTCTCATAGCGCGAGAACGCATTGCCCCCTACCAAAGATTTCTGCGGCTTCGCGCTGGCCAAGGTCGAGCTTCCTGCGCACCTTGGCGATAAAGCCCGGATCAACGATGGCTGCATTCACCTGCTTGGAGAAAGCGCGCATCTCGCGCATGACACGTGCTGATTCCTCCGCGCCTAGGATCGACTCGGCACAGGCTGGACAGTAGTCGCCCGTCACCGCCGCAATGGTGGTCGCTTCGCCCTTGTAGATGTAGGGCGAGTCGCGGGTGTCGTGGATCAGCTCTGCCGCGCCGCAAACAGGACATTTCATATTCATAGTTCCTTGAAAGACACGATCAGCACGTCATCGATGACGGACGCAAACGCGGACACCCATCCCCCAGGAAAAATCCTACACGCAGTTGCAACTTCTTCCGATAGGCGGCAACGCATTGCTGCTGCACGCTTTCGGCATGGGCTATCCGCGTGCACTCTTGGTTGTTCACGACGTTGCCGGCACGTATCACTGTGTCTCACGCTGCGTGCGGCGGGCGTTTTTGTGCGGCGACGATG
>JBBQQV010000132.1:0-7603 GCA_038215505.1 Lysobacterales bacterium | reverse complement strand
TAGGCGAGGTAGCCAGGTGCGCTGGGACCCGTGCGGTCCGCCGTCAAATTGCCGGCAACGATCTGGTTTTGTACTTCATCAAGCAAGATCGGCTCGACGTAATTTTCGATGGCAAATACATCTGCCAGGTTGGCCAAGGTGGCCACGTCGGTCTCAGAGATCCGCAGCTTGATGGCTTCAAACTCACCAAACGTCCACCACGCCGATAGCGCTGCTCCACGGCCTTTCGATTCGATGATCGCCTTGCTGGCGCGATTGCCGGGATGACGCGCCAACACCACGCTGACGTTGACTTCGCGCGCGCCGCTCAAGCCAGCCTCGGCTTGTTCGGCCAGCACGCGATTGAGCTTGTAGATCGGCTCCAAGGTGGATGCCGTCCGCACCACCGGGCTGCGCGCTGCGTAATCGCTCAAGCGCGCGCGACCGCCAGCGTCAGCCAGCACGGCGTAGGCGTTATTGGGCACAAATTGCAGCACCTGCACGCCAAGCGCGTCCAGCTCGTCGCGCCAAGAATTTGCAATCGGGCCAACAAATTGCAGCAACTCAATCGAGACCCCACTGTCGCCTTTGGCCAGCCCAAAGCCAGTTGGCGCCGGCGTGCGTTGGTGGTTAAGCGGATCGAACTCGCCGGCCTCAAAGGCGATGCCGCCGGCCATGCGGGTGGCTGCGGTACCGGCGACCGACTGCACGTCGATACTTTGCAATTCAGCGTTGTGCGCGCCGTCCACGGACCAAAGCTGAAAGCTGCCGTAGTCGTGCAGCAGCTTGCGCCCCGGTGCGTTGTCCAAGTAAACGCCGCGCGGCAACACGTAGGTGTGCGCATAAGCAGCTGGCGCCGCGCTCAACACGGTCGACGTGCACAACAGCGCGGTGGCGATGGCAACACTCAAACGTGCAGGCACGCGCCCGCTAGCAGTCGACCTCTGGCTCATCAAGCAATTCACTCTTGCAATGGCCGACATTGCCGGCAGTGATCGTCAAGCCACATTGCAGCCCCTGCGACGTGGCTCATGTCCTATCGGTTTGCTCATTGGGAAACAAGCTTTTACGAAGCGCGCGCAGGCTGTGAATTAACCAGCGAAGCCGCGAACAGCGGAGAA
Organism: Lysobacterales bacterium; assembly: GCA_038215505.1. GTDB lineage: Bacteria > Pseudomonadota > Gammaproteobacteria > Xanthomonadales > Xanthomonadaceae > JANNWF01. The sequence continues at coordinate 6,503 of JBBQQV010000132.1, read as the reverse complement.
GGATAGCGCTTCTTTTCGGTCAGGGGACAGCGACGGCGATGTGGCTCATCGATGTCATCTCCCAACCTTGCAAGGTAACTCTGGATGAACGCTCTTCGTTTAGTTGTTGTCGCGGGAATTGCTTCCGGGGTGTTTGCAGGTTCGTCGCTGGCGGCTGAAATGTTTTTTGCCGTTGGCAAGTCGCAACAGTTCTACCAGGCCGGGTCAGTTGCTGCAGCAGGTCATGGCTGACACAACCAGAGCGCGTATCCAGATCGTTGCCGCGAACGCGGGTTTGATCGATGTATCGCGGCGCGAGCTGAAAGTGCGCTTGCCCGGTGGCATCGTCGTCGGAGCCGTACAGACGTCATTTGAGCGCATGCGCAGGGGCAACGACGTTTGCACTGGCAACATCCCGGCGACGCCGATGCTTGCCGGACGCGCCGGTACCCAGCCGTTGGACGCGACGCTCGACAGCATCGTCACCGCGCGTTCTGTCGAAACACTGCGGGTTTAGCATCCGCATCGCTGGCTTGTTGTATCGACTGATTCCGATTAACCGTGGAGCGCATGCGCTGGTCGAGGTCAATCAGGCGAATCTCTTGCCCGATGAAGACGACGATGCCTACAAGCAAATGCTGAAAGGGCCGACCGATAGGTGCCGCCTGCAGCAACGACAACAACCGCCTGTGGCGCACCCGCGGGCCGCCAGCGACGGCGTTGCGCTAGCTTGAAGGCACACCCGACGAGTCACTTCCGACTCGCTGGGTTGTGCGTGTGGCAATGGCGCACGTGCGGCAATGGCGCAATAGCCATCAAGCTTGCGCGCGCAACGCGACGCGACGCGATGCAGACGCAGATGCAGATGCAGATTCAAGCTGCGACGCAATGGCCTACGGTTATTGCGCCCTAGCTCACCACGCTCAATCGCGCGCCCCCGCCAAAAGTCCGCGCTTGCGCGGAATCTGGGCAAGTCGACAATGGCGGCTTCGACAAATCCGTCCGATCCGGTAACGCCCTATGAATGCTGCCAAACCTGCCCTTGCGCCGCTCGCTTCCGTGTCCGTTCGCGACTGGCGTACCCCGCTTGAACTGACCGTGCTGGGCGCGATCTGGGGTGCTTCGTTCATGTTGATGCGGGTGGCCGCGCCGGAGTTCGGCGCGTTGCCGCTGGTGGAAATGCGGCTGGTGCTCGGTGCACTGATCCTGCTGCCGTTTTTATGGCTCGAGCGGCAACGGTTTCCGGCGCGGCTGTGGGCGATCCTTGCCCTGATCGGCGCGATCAACTCGGCCGCACCCTTTGCCCTGTTTGCGTGGGCGGCACAACAGGCGCCGGCCGGCATCGGTGCGATTTGCAACGCGATGGTGGTGCTGTTCACGGCGGTGGTCGCTGCGCTGTTCTTTGGCGAGCCCATCGGCACTCGACGCGCGATCGCGTTGTTGGTTGGCTTCAGCGGCGTGCTGCTGTTGGCCAGCAGCAAAATCGAAGGCGCCAATGTCGGCGCCGCCGTTGCCGCGGGTACGCTGGCCGCGTTGCTGTACGCCGTCGGCGCCAACTTGGTGCGCAAGTACTTGACTGGAATGCCACCTGCTGCGGTGGCCGCTGCGACGCTGTCCTGTGCGGCGCTATTGACCCTGCCATTTGCCTTGGCGACGTGGCCAGAAACCGCTCCAAGCCTGCGCGCGTGGTCAGCCGCCAGCCTGTTGGGTGTGGTTTGCACCGGCCTCGCCTTCGTCGTGTTCTACCGCCTGATCAAACGCGTCGGCGCCCCGCGCGCGGTGGTGGTGACGTACCTGGTGCCGCTGTTTGGTGTGCTGTGGGCGTGGAGCTTGCTGGGCGAGCCGGTGACCATGGCGATGGCAGGCGCAGGGGCACTGATTATTGGTGGCGTGGCCTTGAGTCAGCGGTCAAAGTGAAACGCGCTAAATGGGCGTGCCACCTTCTCCCGCAGGGAGAAGGAGAGCCGCGCGGCATGACTTCACGCTCGCAACCTTCAGCCGCGCTACCCAAACAACCGCGCCAACTCCGCTCCCGGATCCTCCGCGCGCATAAACGCCTCACCCACCAGAAACGCATGCACGTCTTTGGCGCGCATGCGGGTGACGTCGGCGCGGGTGAGAATTCCGCTTTCGGTTACCAGCAGGCGATTGCTTGGCACCTCGGGCAACAGGGTGAGGGTGGTATCGAGGCTGACCTCAAACGTGCGCAAACTGCGATTGTTGATGCCGATCAAAGGGGCATTGGTGCGCAGCGCGCTTTCCAGCTCTTCGCCGTCGTGAACTTCGACCAAGGCGTCCATGTCGAGCCGCTTGGCGAGGCGGGCGAGTTCGTTGAGTTCGGCGTCTTCCAACGCCGCAACGATCAACAGAATGGCATCTGCACCCAGCGTGCGGGCCTCGAATAGTTGGTAGGGGTCGATGTTGAAGTCCTTGCGCAGCACCGGCAGTGTGCAGGCGTCGCGTGCTTGCTCAAGGTATGCATCGGTTCCTTGGAAAAAATCGATGTCGGTCAACACAGATAAACAGGCCGCGCCGCCACGCTGATAGCTGGCAGCAATGTCGGCGGGTCGAAAATCGACGCGCAGCACGCCTTTGGATGGACTGGCCTTTTTGATCTCGGCGATCACCGCCGCTTGGCCCGTATGCATAGCTGAGCGCAGCGAAGCCGTAAACCCGCGCGGTGGCGAGGCGGATTTTTTCAGCTGCGCTTCCAAAGCCGCCAGTGACACGCGGTCGCGTCGCTCGGCTACCTCGACGGCCTTGCGGGCGAGGATTTTTTGCAGGATGTCGCTCATTGGCTGGCCCCCGCCAAGCGCTGGGTGCTGGCGACAAACCGATGCAGTTGCTTGGTTGCTGCACCCGAGGCCATCGCCGCGCGTGCGAGATGGACACCTGTTGTGATGTCGCTGGCGATATCCGCGGCGTACAGCGCGGCACCCGCATTCAGCGCGACGATCTCGCTGGGCAAACCCGGTTCGCCCGCCACGGCGGCGCGCAGCATGTGCATCGATTGCTGCGGATCATCCACCCGCAAATTGCGACTGGCCGCCATCGGAATGCCAAAGTCTTCGGGATGAATCTCGTACTCGCGAATCCTGCCGTCGATTAATTCGCCAACCAGGGTGCCCGCGCCCAGCGAGATTTCGTCCATCCCATCGCGGCCCCACACGACCAAGGCGCGCCGCGCACCCATGCGCTGCAGCACGCGCACTTGAATGCCGACCAGATCAGGATGAAACACACCCATCAGAATGTTCGGGGCACCGGCGGGATTGGTGAGCGGCCCCAGAATATTGAAAATCGTCCGCACGCCCATTTCGCGGCGCACCGGCGCGACGTTTTTCATCGCCGGATGGTGGATAGGCGCAAACATGAAGCCGATGCCGGTCTCGACAATGCAGGCAGCGACTTGCGCCGGCGCAAGCTCGATGACCGCGCCCAAGGCTTCCAACACGTCCGCGCTGCCGGACTTCGAAGACACGCTGCGATTGCCGTGCTTGGCGACCTTGGCGCCCGCCGCAGACGCCACAAACATCGCCGCAGTGGAGATGTTGAAGGTGTGCGAGCCGTCGCCGCCGGTGCCGACGATATCGAGAAAGTTGTCGGCATCATTGACTTCGACCTTGGCCGAGAACTCACGCATTACCTGCGCGGCGCCCGCTATCTCGCCGATGGTTTCCTTCTTTACTCGCAGCCCGGTCAGGATCGACGCGCAGATCACCGGCGAGACTTCGCCACGCATGATCTGGCGCATCAAATCGACCATCTCATCATGAAAAATCTCGCGATGTTCGATGACGCGTTGCAGGGCTTCTTGCGGGGTGAATGGCATGCGTGGGAACTCGATGAGGGCGATGGAAACTAGGGTGTTCGCGGGTCTGTGGGCAGCAGGTGGCCTGCGACGCGGCGGCACAGTTTACGGGGGTGTTGCCTACGAATCGGATCAGCTCAGCCAGATGAGATCAGCCAGATCAGATCAGCCAGATCAGATCAGCCACATCAGATCAGCCAGATCAGATCAGATCAGCCAGCTCAGCTCAGCTCAGCGGCGTTTGAACAAACTCAGATCAAATGCGCTGTGTCCATCCAACAACAGATCGGCCAACACACAGCCGAGCACGCTGGCGAACTTGAAGCCATGCCCAGAACATGCGCTGGCCAACAGCACGGCCGGTTGCCCCGCCAGCCGGTCGATCCAGAAGTGCTCGTCATTGCTGTTGGTATACATGCAGACCTCGGTGCTGCGCAGCGCACCATTGGCGGCCGGCAGGTACTTCGCCAGCAAGGCCCGCATGGCGGTGACTTCGGCGGGCGATACCACCCGGTTCAACCGATCTGGATCGCTGCGCTGGCCCTCATGGTGGATCGCTACTTTGATCCCCGTACCAAAATCCGGAAATCCGTAAAAGAAGCGCTGCGCAGGCGTCTCCCACAAGTGAACGGGACACAGCGCAGGCGCGAACTGGCCAGCATCGCCAGCTTGATTACTTGCCTGATCGCCGGCCGGATCGCTGGCCCTATCGCTGGCCCTATCGCTGGCCCTATCGAACCAGTACAACACTTGGCGCTCGACCGTGAAGCTGCTCGCCAGTGCCGGCAGCAAGGAGCCGACCCAGGCCCCGGCGGTCAGCAGTAATTGTTTGGCGCGGTATTCACCTTGCGCGGTGAACACCCGCACGCCGGTGCCGTCTTGCGTCCAATGTGTCAGCGGTTCGTCGTACTGCAATTGCGCGCCATGCTTTGCAGCCGCTTGCAGCTGGGCCTCGATGCAGGCTTCCGCAAACAACACCCCAGCCGCCGGCTCCCACACGGCCTGCATGTCGGCACCCGGTCGCAACGCCGGATAGCGCTCGCGTACCGCAGCAGCGGTTAGCAGCTCGTGCGCCAAGCCATGCTGCTTGGCACTTCGTAATACGCCGGGGATCAGAACGCCGTCGCTGGGTCCGATCATCAGCCCACCGGTTTGCTGCAACAGCTCGCGACCCGATATGTGTTGCAAGTCCAACCACAACTGCCACGCCCGCTGCAGCAGGGGCACATAGGCGGGATGCTCGAAGTAAGCGGTACGGATGATCCGCGATTGGCCGTGCGAGGAACCCATTGCATGCGGCGGTCTGAATCGATCCAGCCCCAGTACCCGTGCGCCGCGTTGCGCAAGCTGGTATGCCGCCGCGCTGCCCATCGCGCCGAGGCCGGCGATGATCACATCGTGACGTGCCGGTGACGTCATCAGGGCGCTCGTCAGCTCAATCCAGCGTTAGCGGCAAGCACACTCAGATCGCCACTGCTGGCAACGGTCTGCGTCATCGCTCAGCCGCGCAGGAAGTTCTGTAGCAAGGCGTGACCGTGCTCGGTCAAGATCGACTCGGGATGAAACTGCACGCCCTCGATGGCCAATGAGGTGTGCCGCAGGCCCATGATCTCGTCGAATTCACCGTCCGGCGTTTGCGTCCAGGCGGTGATTTCCAAACAGTCGGGCAGCGAATCGCGGGCCACCACCAGCGAGTGGTAACGCGTGGCCGTAAACGGGTTCGGCAGACCAGCAAACACCCCGCGCCCGTGGTGATGAATAAGCGAAGTCTTGCCATGCATGATCGTCTTCGCCCGCACCACCGCACCGCCAAACGCCTGCCCAATCGCCTGATGGCCAAGACACACACCGAAGATCGGCAGGCGATCACCCAAGGCATCGATCAAGGCCAAGCAGATTCCGGCCTGATCGGGCGTACATGGCCCCGGCGAAATGACAATCCGCGCCGGCCCCAACGCCACCACCTCGGCCACACTCAGCGCGTCATTGCGCACCACCTGCACCGTCTCCCCCAACTCTTGCAAATACTGCACAAGGTTGAAGGTGAAGCTGTCGTAGTTGTCGATCATCAGCAGCATATGAGCACTATCTTATTATTTTCAAAGTAATTTATTTCTATAGCACCGGAGTAGTACCCTCACTCGTACCCTCAAATGTCATCAATGGGGGTTCGATTGAATTCCTGCGCGTAGATGCCTTCCGCGCGCGCTAGGATAAGACATCGTCAACATTGTTCAGCATGAGAATTTTGGCATTCCCTGTTCCGGCTGCCATTCAGCCCAAACAGGTTCTGGAAACGCAGGGCTACCTGGCGACCAGAGCTCCACGCTTCCTGAATGCTGCTCATAGAAAACCGGGTCCGCTGTCACTCGAATGGGCTTGAGCATTCCGGGAAGCCGGAGGCTCCAATCCGATGTCCCAAGCGGCGAGAGCTGCAGATCGTTTGGCAAGAGTAGCGGTGTGCCCATCAGGACGGCGATCTGTTGCAATACCAATGGAGATGCGAGCCGTTGCGGCATCACCAAATCGTCTTCCAGAATCTCATCCAGATCGAAATTCTGCTCTTCGGCTTCGGCTGCTCCCTGCGCCACTTCCTCGGCGACCTGGTCACGACCTGCTTCTCCACGAGCGCCACCTGTTAACACGCGTGCAGTGATGAGACTCGGCAACCGGGAAAGAATTGGCTGCAGCCTGCCGACCACTGACTGGAACA
>JBBQQV010000131.1:0-7619 GCA_038215505.1 Lysobacterales bacterium | reverse complement strand
GTTCGGCCTGCTCGATGAAAACCTCGAAGTATGTGATCGCGAGGGCGCACGCGAACTGGTCGTGCAGCGGCCGCGCCTGCGCTTTGAGGCTGTGGAGTTCGGATATGACAGTCGCCGCGAAATCCTGCATGGCATCGACTTTGAGGTCGCACCGGGCGCAACCGTGGCCGTGGTCGGCCATTCCGGTGCGGGCAAATCCACGCTGTCGAGACTGCTGTATCGCTTCTATGACGTGAGTGGCGGCAGCATCCGCATTGATGACTGCGACATTCGCGACCTCACCCAACAAACGCTGCGACGCGCCATTGCCATCGTTCCGCAAGATACCGTGCTGTTCAACGACAGCATCTACTACAACATTCTGTATGGACGACCCGACGCCAGTCGCGACGAGGTCGAGGGCGCTGCGCGCGCCGCTCACATCCATGACTTCATCGTCGCCTTGCCCGATGGCTACGCGACCAGCGTCGGTGAGCGCGGTCTCAAATTGTCGGGTGGCGAGAAGCAGCGCGTGGCGATTGCGCGGGCACTGCTGAAGAATCCGGCGATCCTCATTTTTGATGAAGCGACCTCGGCGCTGGACTCAAAATCCGAGCAAGCCATCCAGTCCGAGTTGGACAAAATCGCAGTGGGTCGGACGACCTTGGTGATCGCGCACCGGCTGTCGACGGTGATGCATGCCGACCAGATTCTGGTGCTCGAGCAAGGCCACATCGTCGAGCGTGGCACACACGCCGAACTGCTGGCAGCGAACACGCTCTACGCACAGATGTGGCGCCTGCAGCAACAGAGTGAACCGCTTGTCAGCGCAATCAGCCCCACCAGCGCAATCAACGACGAATAGTCCGCTTCAACTGCGGGTGGCGGGCATACTTCGAGTATGTCTGGCCAACCCGTAGAACCCTCACAAAGTGCCCTCGCGATCAACCCGTTGGCCGGCCGCTCGGCAGACGTGCGCGTTCGTCTGCGTGCCGTATCGGTGCTGCTACTTCTGTCGCTTTCTCTTGGAGCAGCGCAGGCCGCTGGTCCCTGCGAATTCTCTCCCACTCACTATTCGGTGCGCACGGCGACAACGGCTGCGTTCGAGCCGCTAGGCGATCATTTGAGCCTGCCGCCGCGACTACGGCCAACCCAGTCCGAGGTGCGCTTCACGCTGCCGCCGATTGATCGCGAATGCGTGTTGTTGATTGATCGGGTGTCGCTGTATGCGCTGACTGTTGAGGTAGACCAACAGCCGCCGATCACGTTTGATTTTTTCCGCCCCGACGACAGCGACCGTTTCGCAGCGGCGGGTTTCACGGTGATGCTGGCACCTCACAACGAAACCCGCACGGTGACCTTGGCGATCACCCAACTGGGTGTGCTCTCCACGCAGATCCAGCGCATCGACTTCGCCAGTCTGTTGGCGCTTGAACGCCGCATCAGTGTCTTGCACGCGTTATCCATCATTGCACCGCTGATGATGGCTTTGCTGGTTGGCCTGTTCTGGTTGCGACTGCGTGACCGCGCGCTGGCAGCCTATGTCGGCATGCTGGGAACACTGGTGCTGGTCACCGCGAGCATCGATGGCACGCTTTATTTTTTCTCGATTGGCAGCGTCTTCGCCGGCTTGCGCAGCATGGCCCACATCGTGTTGCTGAGCGCCTTTGGCCTCGCTGTCTGCGTGTTTTTTCGCGAGTTCCTGGCGCCGCTGGATCGCAGTGGACAGCGCACCTTTCGAGCGCTGGCGGTGGCATTCGCGTTCACCGGCGTGTCATCGCTGCTTGGCATTCCGGTTTACAACGCGATCATTCAGCACATCACCACGTTCAGCCTGATCCTGGCGGCACCGCTGTTGATCTGGCAAGGCATACGCAGCTATCGCGCAGGGCATCCATCGGCCATCTATTTTCTGATCGGATGGACCTTGCCGCTGGCAGCCATCCCGCTGCGATTGATGGCCGAATATGGTGTGATCGAGTGGAATTTCTGGATTCGCTATTCGCCGCGATTGAGTTTTCTGGTGGAGGCCATGGTGTTCGCGCTGGGTCTCACCGACCGCATCCTGCGAGTACGCGTTGAGCGTGATCGCGCTGAGCAGGCACGCGTTCGCACCGAGCGCTCGCTGATCAGCTATCGGCAACTCGCCGAGGCCGATTCGCTGACTGGCTTAGCCTCACGCCGGGCCTTGGAAACCGAGCTTGGACGCTGGGATGCCGAAGCCATCAGCGGGGCCTGCCTTTTCATCGATCTTGATCGCTTCAAGGACTTCAATGATCGATTCGGTCACGCGCAAGGCGATGATGCCCTCCGCAGCGTGGCCAAACGTCTGCTCGAACTGATGCCAGCGGATGCGCAGCTTGCGCGCTATGGCGGCGAGGAGATCGTCGCCTTGTTACCGGTGCTGACGTCAGATGGCGCCCGAGAACTTGCCGAACGCGCACGCGCGCTGGTTGAAAGCAACGTCGAAGGACCAGACCACCGCCCGGTAACAGTGAGCATCGGCGTGGCCGAACGGCGCTTGCGGGAGCCCATGGCGCAAACGCTCGCAGGTGCCGATGCGGCGCTGTATCGAGCCAAATCAGCTGGCCGGAATCGGGTGGAGGTTCGCGCATAAGCGGCCGTTGGGATCGCCCGAACTGGCTCCCCTCCGCCCACAAAACCAAGCAACTCCGTGCGCCACCGTATGGGCGATTGACAAACGTTCACTTCAAACGTACGTTTGAATCCTAGGGAAAACGCGAACGGATTCGACGGCCCTCGCTGCATGCGATGGCTGCTTTAGCAAAATCACGCTTGGGGAGAAGCATGATGCGTCGTTTCGTTTGCCGTGTAGTTGCGGTTGTTATGTTGTGTGCACTGCCGTTGTTGTCGATGGCCGCCACGGGCTATACCCAGACTCGCCATCCCATCGTGCTTGTGCACGGCTTGCTCGGGTTCGATTCTCTATTTGGCGTTTACGATTACTGGTACGGCGTACCAGGCAATCTCACCTCCGGCGGCGCGCGGGTGTATGTCGCCAATGTGTCTTCCAGCAACTTCTCGGAAGTTCGCGGCGAACAGTTGATTCGCGAGCTGGATACGCTGCGCGCCATCCATGGCCACAGCAAGTTCAATTTGATCGGCCACAGTCATGGCGGGCCGACCATTCGCTACGTCGCCTCGGTGCGTCGCGACCTAGTCGCCTCGGTGACCACGGTTGGCAGCCCACATACGGGCAGCAAGGTTGCCGATGGACTCAATGCCAGCCTGCCGCCGGGCTCGGCGCTGCGCCCCTTGGTCGCAGGATTCGTCAATGCGCTCTCAGTGCTGATTGAAGTGCTGTCGGGCGACAACGATCCGCAGGATGCCTTGGCAGCACTGACTTCGCTGTCGTCCAGCGGCGCGGCCACCTTCAATGCCCGGCATCCGCAAGGCAAGCCTAGCAGCGCATGCGGACAAGGCGCGGCAGTCGTCAATGGCGTGCGTTATTACTCTTGGGGCGGCACCTCGGTGGTGACCCACGTGTTGGATCCCAGCGAAGCACTGATGGGCGCGGGAAGCCTGTTCTTTGGTTTCGAGCAGAACGACGGTCTGGTTGGCAAATGCTCATCGCATTGGGGCGTGGTTTTGCGGGATGACTACGGCTGGAATCATCTGGATGAGGTCAACCAAGTGTTCGGCCTGACCAGCTGGTTTGCCTCAAGTCCAGTGTCGGTGATTCGCAGTCACGCCAACCGGCTGAAAACCGCCGGGCTGTAACCTGCCGACGGAAGCTTCAGAAGTGCTTTCGATGCGCCGGCGCATTGCGGTCGGCGTGTTGTTGATCGCGATGCTGCTGGGCTTGGCCTGGTTGCTGATGCAACCGGGCCAAGCCCCAGCACTGCGCGCAGCTGTCGAAAAGCGAGCGAGTGCCGAGCACACAATCGAGCCGCTTGCCGGACCCGATCCTGCCATTGCTGCCGCGACTGAGGTCGCCGTTGCAAATCTGCAGGAATCGGCCGACCGCGCGCTGATCGCGCGCTGGCAAGCAAGTTCCTTGCGCGGTACTGAGGTCGATGGCGTGGTCAGTTTCAACGCCGACGGCAGCTTGATTCGAGATCACGGTCTGCGCCAACTGATCGAATATTTTCTCAGCTTGAGCGGCGAGTTCAGCGACGCCGAGATTCGCCGACTGTTGGCCCTTCACGTACAAGCAAAACACGGTGATGCTGCCACCGACGCCGTGTTGGCGACATTCGACCACTACCTGGGAATGCGTAACGAACTGGCTGGCGTGCCGGCGCTGGGCGATGCGATGGCTGAGTTGGGGCAGCGTTTTACGGCCATTCGAAACATCCGCGAGCGCTGGTTTGGCGCTGACAGCCAAGCCATGTTCGGAAGCGAACACGCGCAGGTAACGTTGACGCTGGAGCGCCAGGCAATTGCCAACGATGCCGCACTGACGCCGGCGCAACGCGAGCAATTATTGGCCGAATGGGATGCCGCAAGACCGCCAGCACAGCGCGCCGCTGAGGCGACCGCGCTGAGTGCGCAACTTGCCGAACAACAAACCGGGCAAATGGACGCTTTGCAGATTGATGCCAATTCACGCTTTGTCGAGCGCAGCGAGCTGTGGGGCGAAGACGCGGCTCGACGCTTGGCGGACCTGGATCAGGCGCGCCAGCGGTGGGATCAACGGCTCAGTGACTACGGCCGGGCGCGCGATCGGATCCTGATCGACCCCAGCCTCAACGCGGCGCAGCGCCACGCCGCCATTGATGCGTTGCGACGGTCTGGCTTCAGCGCAGACGAACAGGTGCGCATCGAATCACTGGAGGCGATTGATCAGTTGCCGGGCGGCGGCTGAGATGTGCGTGTTCCGCTGTCGGAGACTTGCTTGCGCTGCCTTAGGAGGGCGCCGCTCCTGCGGCGCTGCTCGTTGAGCTTGCCCCAAGCCGGCGGCAGCCGCGCGGGAGCGCGGCCCTCCAAGTAGGGTTGGCAGCCTGTCGGGCTTAAGGGTCAGCGGCCCATCCGCCGACCCGGCAACTCCTCACGATCAACCGCACCATCCTCGTTGCGATCAAGAAAGGTAAACAGCCGCAACTGGTTGGCCGAGACCTCATCGGTCGTGACGATGCCATTGCCATCGCGATCCAGCCGCGCAAAGCGCTCACGCGCGCGCACTTCACGTTGCGCTTCGCGTAGGGCGCGGGCTTCCTCAAATGTCACCGCGCCATCATTGTTGCCGTCGAGCCCGGCTTGTCGCGCGGCCACGTGGGCGTCGAACTCGGCGCGGGTTACTACGCCATCACTGTCGACATCGACGCGATCAAATGCATACACAAGGCCACCTGCATGACGGCCATTGCCGCGATCACGCGGACCCGCTGCAACGATAGAGACGCTTCCCGCCAGCAAGGCGGCGATGGCCAACCACTTCCAGTTATGTGATGTGGAACCGGTCGATTTGGAGCTGTTCGAGGATTGCATGGGCGATTCCTTGGCTGAGTTGATGAACTTGAAGATTCGAGCGACGCCTGTTGCGCCCTCGACAGCCAACAACGCGGCCTTGGCCAATCGGTTGGCAGCGTCGCCGCCCATGTTCATCAACGAGCCAGCCGCGCCAATGCGAGGCACCTGACGCAAGGCACTCGACTCAAGGCACCAAGCCAAACCAAGTTAAGACAAGCCAAGCCAAGCCAAACGCGAACGGTAGAATGGCCGAATCGATTCAATCCAATTCACGCAAGCCAATTCACGTAAGCCAATTCACGCATGCCTGATCTTATCCGCCCCAGCTTTCACGGCTTCGAGCAAATCCCGCTGCACGAATACGCCGAGCGCGCGTATCTCGACTATTCGATGTACGTGGTCCTGGATCGCGCCCTGCCCTTTCTTGGCGACGGCTTAAAGCCCGTCCAACGCCGCATCATCTATGCAATGAGTGAGCTTGGCTTGGCCTCCACCGCCAAACCAAAAAAATCCGCCCGCACGGTCGGTGATGTCATCGGCAAGTTTCATCCGCATGGTGACAGCGCCTGTTACGAAGCGCTGGTGCTGATGGCGCAGCCGTTTTCCTATCGCTATCCGCTCATCAATGGACAAGGCAATTTCGGTTCCAGTGACGATCCGAAATCGTTTGCGGCGATGCGCTACACCGAGTCCAAACTGACGCCCATTGCCGAAGTGTTGCTCGGCGAACTGGGCCAGGGCACGGTTGATTGGTCGGACAATTTCGACGGCACCTTGCAAGAGCCGACCTGGTTACCAGCACGACTGCCACACTTGCTGTTGAATGGCACCACCGGCATCGCGGTCGGCATGGCCACCGACATTCCGCCGCACAACCTTAATGAGGTCGTCAGCGCCTGCATCCGCTTGTTGGATGACCCGGAGGCGACCACGCGCGATCTGTGCGAGCACCTGCGTGGTCCGGATTACCCCACCGAGGCGGAGATCATCACTCCGGCTGCTGACCTGTTGAAGATTTACGAGACTGGCGGCGGCAGCGTGCGTGCGCGAGCTACGTTCACTCGCGAGGGGCAGAACATCATCATCAATCACCTGCCGTATCAGGTCAGCCCGAGCAAGGTGATCGAGCAGATTGCGCAACAGATGCGGGCCAAGAAGTTGCCCTGGCTGGAAGACATCCGGGATGAGTCTGACCACGCCAATCCAACCCGCATCGTGCTGGTGCCGCGCTCCAACCGGGTCGATGTGGAAGGCCTGATGGGGCACTTGTTTGCGACCACGGATCTGGAACGCAGCTTTCGCGTCAACTTCAACGTGATTGGCTTGGCCGGCAAGCCGCAAGTCAAACCGCTGAAGGCATTTCTCGCCGAATGGTTGTTGTTCCGCATCGATACCGTGCGCCGACGCCTGAGCCATCGCCTGGAGCGCGTTGAACGCCGCTTGCACTTGTTGGAGGGCTTGTTGGTTGCGTTTCTCAATCTGGATGAAGTGATACGCATCATCCGCAGCGAGGACGAGCCAAAGGCCGTGTTGATGCAACGCTTCGTGCTCAGCGAAGCGCAGGCCGATTACATTCTTGAAACCAAGCTGCGGCAACTGGCGCGGCTGGAGGAAATGAAGATTCGCGGCGAGCAGACCGAACTGGATGGCGAACGCGAACAACTGATTTCTGTGCTGGCTTCGCCTGCCAAGCTCAAGCGCAAAGTCAAAGACGAATTGTTGGCCGACGCAAAAAAATTCGGCGATCCGCGACGCTCACCGCTGATCGCCCGTGGCGCCGCGCAAGCGATGTCGGAAACCGAACTGTTGCCCAGCGAACCGATCACCGTGGTGATTTCGAGCAAGGGCTGGATCCGCGCCGCCAAGGGTCACGATGTCGATCCCGCCGCACTCACCTATCGCGATGGCGACAGCCTGGGTCACGCCGCGCGCGGTCGCAGTTCTCAGCAAGCCGCATTCCTGGACAGCCAGGGTCGCGCCTACTCGACACCGGCGCATACCCTGCCTTCGGCCCGCGGCGCAGGCGAGCCGCTTAGCAGTCGTTTTTCGCCAGCATCTGGCGCTCGTTTTGTCTGCACCGTGATTGCCGAACCCGAAACCCGCTTGGTCGTCGCGTCGAGCTTCGGCTACGGTTTCGTCACCCGTTTTGAGAGCCTGGTCGGTCGCCAAAAGGCCGGCAAGGTACTGCTCAACCTGAGCGATGGAGC
>JBBQQV010000130.1:0-7623 GCA_038215505.1 Lysobacterales bacterium | reverse complement strand
CGCTGAGCGGTACGCCGCTGAACGCCGATGTCGGCGTCACCCCGAGCATCGACTTGCGCGTCACCGACTCGATAGGCGATTCGTCGTCGCAGTCGTTCACCATCACGGTGAGCAACCGCAACGATGCGCCGAGTTTCACTTCCACCGCACCGACGGCAGCCACGCAAGGCCTGCTCTACAGCTACGCCATCACCAGCAGTGACGATGACCTCGGCGACAGTCGAACAATCACGTCGATCAGTACGTTGCCAAGCTGGTTGTCGCTCACCGATAACGGCAACGGCACTGCGACCCTTGCAGGCACGCCGAGCAATGCCGACGTCGGCAACGTTGCGGTCAGCCTGCAGGTTGTCGACGTGGCCATGGCGGTGGCCACGCAGTCGTTCACCATCGTCGTCGCCGATGTCAATGACGCGCCGGTGTTCGCACAGCCCAGCTACACCTTCAGCGTCAATGAGAATGCCGCCAACGGCACCACGGTCGGCAATGCAACGGCCACTGATCCCGATCTCGGCCAGACCCTGAGTTACGCCATCACTGCGGGCAATTCAGGTGGATTGTTCGCCATCGATAGCGGCGGCAGGATCAGCGTGGTGAACGGCAGCGGCCTCAACTTCGAGAGCACCGCCAGCTATGCGCTCACGCTGCAGGCCACCGACAGCGATGCTAGCCCGCTGAGCGCCAGTGCGAGCGTGCAGATCAGTCTCAACGACCTCAACGAAACGCCGACCATCGCTGCGCAGTCGCGCAGCATCGCCGAGAACAGCATCGCCGGCAGTCTGGTGGGCGCGCCGCTATTGGCCAGCGATGTGGATGCGGGCGGTAACGGCACGCTGGCCTGGAGCATAGACGGTGGCAACTCCGGCGCGGCCTTCGCGATCAACAACAGTGGTCAGCTCACGGTAGCCAGCCAAGCGGCGATCAACCTGGCCAATTCGCCGTTCGCTTTGCTGGTCCGCGTGCAGGACGCCGGCGGCCTCAATGCCAGCGCCACTGTGACGGTCAGCGTCGGTGATATCAACGACGCGCCGGTGTTCGGGCAATCCAGCTACAGCTTCACCATCAACGAGAACGCAAGCAATGGATCGCTGGTCGGTGCGACGGTGGCGGTTGATGTCGACGCTGGCCAGACCCTGAGCTATGCCATCACCGCCGACACTTCCAACGGCCTGTTTGCCATCGACAGCGGCGGCCAGATCACGGTGATCAACGGCGGCGGACTCGATTTCGAGAGCAACCCCAACTACGCGCTGACCGTGCAGGCGACTGACAACGACGCCAATCCGCTCAGCAGTACCGCGACCGTGCAGATCAGCCTCAATGATCTCAACGAGCTGCCCAGCATCAGCGCGCAGACACGCAGCATCGCCGAGAACAGTACGGCGGGCACGCTGGTCGGCACTGCACTGGCGGCCAATGATATCGATGCCGGCGCCAACGGCACCCTGAGCTGGAGCATCCTCGCCGGCAATACCGGAAGCGCGTTTGCAATCGATGCCGCTGGTCAACTCAGCGTCGCCAACCAGTTTGTCATCAGCTTTGGCAACGCGCCTTTCAGCTTGCAAGTGCAAGTACGCGATGGCGGCGGCTTGAGTGCCAGCGCCACCGTCACCGTCAACGTCACGGATGTGGCGATGGCCTTGGTGCTGGTGTCCGGCGACGCCCAGACCGGCTTGCCCGGTGCGGCCTTGGGCAGCCCGCTGGTGGTGCGTGCCGAAGATGAGTCGACGCCGGTGGCAGGTGTTGCGGTCGACTTCAGCGTGGTTCCGCCCGCTGCGGCGACGGTGACGCCATCGACTGGCGTTACCGGCGCGGATGGCAGCGTCAGCGCCAGCGTACAGCTCAGCGCTGCGGCAATTCCTGGATCAACCATCCAGATCGTCGCCGCGCGTGGCGATGACCCGAGTGCCCGCGTGACGTTCACTGTCAGCGTGCAAGCGGCGGCGGTCGTCAGCACTTTGCGCAAGCCGGTGGATTCCGGCGATGGCCAGACGGGCGTGCTTGGCAGCACCCTGCAACCGCTGCGCGTGCTGGCTGAAAACAACGCCGCGCCGGCGTCTGGCGTGGCCATTCGATGGAGCGTCAGTGGCCCGGCCAGTCTGTCTGCCACGCAGTCCATCACCGACGCTTCCGGCAGCGCCAACATTGGCGTCACGTTGGGCAACACCCCCGGCGCGGTGACGGTCACTGCGGTGCGCGCGGATGCGCCGCTGGCGCAGGTTGTGTTCAGTCTGACCGCATTGCCCGCCGCCGAACCGGCACTGCGGTTGGTCTCAGGCAACGGCCAGACTGGTCTGATCGGCACCCGTGCCGATGCCCCCATCGTGGTCAAACTGCTGAGCGCAGATGGCAATCCGGCGGTCGGCCAGACCATCCAATGGAGTGTGCTGACCGCCAACGCAACGCTTGATGCAGCGTCTTCCATCAGCAACGCGCAGGGTGAAGCGCAGATCGGCTTCGTCTTTGCGCAGTCGCCAGGCAGCGTGCAGATCAGCGCATCGCATGCCGGTTCCGCGCTCACGGTGCTCAGCACGCATCTGGCCACCACGGCCACGGTCAGCAATGTCGAGGGCTCCAATCAGACCGGTGTCGCCGGCCAGCCGTTGGCAGAACGCTTCGTCATCAGCCTGGCACCGGCGCTCAGCAAAGCCTTGGGCGGTGCCCGCGTGGATTGGCAGGTGCTCAGCGGCGGCGGCAGTCTGGAGGCGAATGCCACCTTCACCGATGCCGACGGTGTCACCAGCAATCGCCTGACCCTTGGCGCGCTGGGCGGCGAAAACACGGTGCGCGCGACCGTCCCAGGTGGTCAGCAGATTCTGTTCACCGCGCAAGCCACCGCCGCGCCTGGCAGCCTCACGATAGTCTCGGGCAACGATCAGACCGTACCCACCACCACACCCAGCACACCGCTGGTGGTGCAATTGCGCAACGCCGCCGGTCAACCGATTGCGGGCGCGGCTGTCGACTGGACGGCCGACAATGCAACGGTGCAACCCGCGACCTCGCTAACCGACGCCAACGGCAGGGCGCAGACTATTGCCAGCGTGCTGTTACCGGGCGCGGCAACCGTGACCGCGAGCAGCGGAGCCGTGCAAGCCCCGGCGGTGGTTTTCAGAATCAACGGCGGCGTGGCGAATATCCCAACGCTCGATGCGGAGCAGCAGGCGACCAGCAATGCCGTTGACCTGTTATGCCCGGCGCTGGCCGCCTTGCCAAACCGCTCGGCGGGGCAGGAGGATTTGTTCCAGCGCTGCCTGGAACTGGTCGACAACGCCGGCGACAACCCGGGTGCGGTGGAGACCGCACTGGACCAGTTGCCAACGGATATCGGCAGCACGCTCAGTGAGATCGGCACCATCACGGTGGTCGCACAGAACAACAATTTTGAGCAGCGCTTCCGGCAGGTTCGTGCCGAACAGCCCGGCGCATCCCGCAATCAGCTCAGTATTGGCGTGTGGACGCCGGAGGGCGCGCTGCCGATGTCGTTCCTGCCGGCAGCCGAGGACGATGATTCCGAGTCTGCCGAAGGTCAAGATCTCGGCACCGGCTTCAGTCAGTTGGGCTTCTTTGCCACCGGCCAGATTGGGCGGGGCAAGTTTGATCGCGGCCAGCAATCGCCGGAATTCGAGTTCGACATCGGTGGCCTCACCGCCGGTGTCGACTACCGCTTCAACGACAAGTGGGTCGCCGGCGTGGCCTTGGGCTTCTCCGACAATAGTGCCGACTTGGCCGATGACCGTGGTGAGCTCGACAGCCGCGCGCTCAGCCTCACCGCCTTCGCGACCTGGTACAGCGAGCGCGCGTGGTATGCCGATGGCACCCTGCTGATCGGACGCAGCAACTACGACCTGCTGCGGCGGATCCGCTATTCAATTCCTGCGCTGAATGGCTCGCTTACGCAAGTCGACCAGCGCGCGACGGCGAGCACCGACGGCAGCCAGCTCGGTGGCACCTTCTCGTTCGGCAAGGATTGGCAGAAAGGGCCGTGGAGCTTGAGCGGCTACCTGCGCGGTGCTTACACGCGGGTCGAAACCGACGCCTACGCGGAACAGTTGTTGGCCAATCTGCCCGGCCAAGGCTTGGCGCTGGCCGTCGACAGCCGCTCCACGCGCTCCACTACCTCCACCATCGGCAGCCGCGCCACCTACATCCTGAGCCGTGATTGGGGCATCTTGATGCCCACCGCCAGCGTCGAATGGGAGCACGAGTATCAGGATGACCCAGGCCGCCTCTCGGCGCGCTTCCTGTTCGACCCCACCGGTGCCACCCTGACCCAACAAGGCGAAGCCATCGACACCGACTACTTCAACGTCAGCATCGGCCTGTCCGCCCTGTTTCCCGGCGGCAAGTCGGGCTTCCTTACCTACGAAGAGCTGGTTGGCATCGAACGCCTAAGGCAAGGTATTTTGTCGCTGGGAATTCGTATCGAGTTTTGATTGATTCGATAGGCACTGTGCGACACGCTCTCGTGTGCATGCTGATTGCGTTCGCAATCGCCGCGATTTACGTCGTGGCGATAGCGTTCCAGGCTGCTCCAAGTTGGTTTCGCATCGTTGAAGGTCAGGTGTTTCTAGGCAGTGGTGCTTCGCGCCCAGCTGTGTTTCGGTAGAAGCTCGCTTGAACCGCTGACCTTGTGCTTTCCGAGGCTTCCGGTGCCCGCAGTTTGACCGCATTTCTACTGCGAGTACGACGTCCTTTCGGCCACACAGCGGGCGCTTTTGCATTCGTAGCTTATGGGCTACACTGGCACCATGCGGGTTGAGAAGACCGACGATTATCGAGACTGGATTGACGGCCTGAAGGATCTGAACGCCCGAGCCCAAATCCTGATGCGTGTTGATCGGCTGATCCATGGCAACCCTGGCGATCATCGGAACCTGCCCAACGGGGTGTCGGAACTGAAAATCGACGTTGGACCTGGATTCCGGGTGTACTACTCGAAGCGAGGAGATCGGTTGCTGCTGCTTCTGATCGGTGGCGACAAATCGACTCAGGACCGTGACATCGCCAAAGCAAGCCGCTTGATGGCGCAGTTTCAGGAGTGAAGCGATGACAAAGGCCACAAAGAAAAAGACATCGAGGTTCAAGGCCTCGGCATTCGACGTGGCCGAACATCTGCGGACCCCGGAGGAAATGGCCGCATACCTCGATGCATGGCTTGAAGAAGCACCAGACGATGTATCCGGAATCGCGCGCGCGCTCGGAGACATCGCCCGTGCCAAGGGCATGACGCAAGTGGCGAAAGATGCGGGGCTCAGCCGGGAAAGTTTGTATCGAGCATTGAGTCAAGACGGTAATCCAAGCTTCTCCACCATCCTGAAAGTCGCGCGGGCGCTGGGTGTTCGTCTGCACGCGCAGGCCGCTTAGCCCAAAAGTAAGGCCAGCACCGTTGCTAGCCCGGACTTCTCATGAATGGCGCACGCCCTCGTTCGGCGGCCTCGCCGCTACGCGGGGCTGCCGCCCCGATGTCTCCTGACCGCACAGGGAATTCTCTTCAGTCGGCCGTATGGCCCGATACGTCGCTCCTTCAGAGAATCCCCTGTTCGATTAGATCCTGCGCGATCATCGTGCGCATTCATGAAACGGACTACTAGTGTTGCGGACGCAATTTTGCTCGTCGCTGGTGACCTGGGGCTGAAATTGGCATCCGCCTGACAGGTCGTTCAAGTCGACGCAATCTGCGTCGCTGAGATCAAGCGCCTTTGTCAGCGCCCTTGCTGCGCACATAAACCGACTTCGCGCTGCTGCCCGGGGTGCCGCGATCTTCCACGGCGAAGTGCTTGGCTTGGCTTTTCAGCAAATCGCTGAGTTTGCGGTGGCCGTACAGGCGCGGATCAAAGTCCGGGCGGATCTTGTTCAAGTAGCTGCCGACAGCACCCAGGTGTGCCCAGCCGGCTTCGTCAGATGCTTCTTCAATCGCCTGCTGGATCAACGCCAGCGGCGCTGCGGCTTTCCCGGTTGCTGTTGGCGGGCCCTCATTGGCGGGTGCAGCGGCTTGGGAAGCAGGTGCCGCGGTGGTCGCAGCAGACAGCGAGTTGAGGTCCGTGCGCTTGGACTTTTTCGGCTTGTTGGCGGGTTTGCTGCTGACCGGCTCCGGCTTGGGTGAGGCAGCGACCGAGCGCAACACTTCGGTGTAGATGAACTTGTCGCAAGCCTGCACGAACGCATCCGGCGTCTTGCGCTCGCCGAAGCCGTACACCGTCAGGCCTTCTTCGCGCAGTCGCTGGGCTAGGCGAGTGAAGTCGCTATCGCTTGAAACCAGACAAAAGCCATCAAAACGACCGGTGTACATCAGGTCCATGGCGTCGATGATCAGCGCGCTGTCGGTGGCATTTTTGCCGGTGGTGTAAGCGAACTGCTGCACCGGTTGGATCGAGTGTTTCAGCAACACCTTTTTCCAACCGCCTTGCTGCTGCGAGGTGAAGTCGCCATAGATTCGGCGCACGCTGGCAACGCCATAACGGGCCACTTCTTCGAGCAAGCCATTGATGGCCGAGGACTGTGCGTTGTCCGCATCAATCAGCACGGCCAATCGGCGCTGGTCGTCGTCTTGATCGTTACGGGTTTTTGTGGGTGATTTCAACGTTGATCCTATGCGTGCGCCAGCCAAGTCCAGTATCGCGCGATCCGCGCCTGCCGGGAGCGCGACTAGCTTTCTGTGGAAACGCGGCCGGTGTCGCGGCAGTCGATCCACTCTGCTTCGGTGACCACGCTGTGCAGGCCAATATCCCATGCTTCGGCACGAAGCTCGGCGGCTTCTTGCAGCGCATAGCCAACCCCAATCAATTGCGGGCCACCGCCGCGCGCTGCACCCGCAAGCGATGCCAAACTGCGGTCGTAGTAACCACCGCCACTGCCGAGGCGCGCGCCGGTGCGATTGAAAGCAAGCAGGGGCAACAGAATGACATCAATGGCAGAAAGGTCGACCGGATCGCCTGTTGCTGGCTCGGGAATTCCAAAGCGGTTGGCGAGCACGGCATCGCTCGCTCGCCACGGCACAAAATCGAGGCAGCGGTCTGCGCGCAAGCGCGGCAACAGGTAGCTGAATGCGGGGCGACCAGCGAGCAACGAATGCAATGGCAGTTCGCCGTCGCAGGCCCAGTAGCCAGCAACAATTTTTGCTTCTGTGAACGCTTGGATGTTTTTCCGAAGATTCTCGGCGACAGCTTCGGCAGCGGCTAGCCGTGTTCGCGCGGGAAGCGCGCGGCGCGCGGCGCGCATGCGGGCGCGGAGTGCTGGTCGGTCGGCGGTGCTCATCGTGGGATAGAAGCGCAGCTGGGTGGCGCCAGTGTCTGGCGCAGGCTTTCGTTGTGCAACCCAAGCGTTACTCGGGAAGTGGCAGTGCGTGGGGTGTCGACGCGGCGGCTCGCATCCCGCATCCGGCATCCCGCTTGTGTGGGAGCGCCGGAAGGCGCGATTCGATCCTGCGGCCATGACCCATCACGGCTTCCGGCGCTCCCACAGTCGCTAGTCTTGTGCAAACAGTAAAAGGTGCGTCCTCCGCCGTGCCGATGCGCACCGAACGACCTTGATCCGTTGGGATCAGGGGGGACAGCTCACTCGGCGTTGGGCTTCCCGCTCGTGGCGGGCCTGCTCACCGGCCGGGTATCACGGTCCCGGGGT
>JBBQQV010000129.1:0-7626 GCA_038215505.1 Lysobacterales bacterium | reverse complement strand
GTTGCGTTACGAATCGGCGCGATACCCACGGTCTTGCGGCGCCCGGAGTAGACATCCATGCGCTCGACCTTGCGGAAGGGGTCGTCGATGAAGGGCTGGGTCGAGATCAGGATAGTGCGCTCGTCTTGCGACAGCGAGTCGACCATGAACGCGGCTACCCGATCACCCTTCTTGGCGGAAATGCGCGATCCCAAGCCTACCGCCTGAGCGCGAAAGCCGACCAGTAATTCCGCGCGCGAGCCGTCGGCATCGATGGCCATCAGCTCGCCGGTCGGTCTCGGCAGGTCGCGTTGACCGAAGCGCTCGGCGATCGACGCCACCACGCGCTCGTCATTGACCCACCAGAAGTCATCCACATGCGTCGCTTGACCCAAGCTGATCTTGGCGGTGACGCTTTGGTCCTTCGCGTTCAACACCACCAACAAGGTGCGGTCTTCCAACGGCACGGTGGCGGCGAAGTAAGCGCCGCTGGGCGAGACCTTGAAGGTCTGGAAAGTATCGGGCTTCAGAAACGGTGTCGGATCGATCACGGCGGCGCGTGGCGCGCCGGCGGATAACAGGCCGACAACCAGCGATAAGGCCAAAGTGGAGCGTAAAAAGTTCATATAATCAGCATGTTGATCGAAATAAAGAGGGCGGTGAACGGTCTGGAAGCCGCCGTCGCGGCCAGCAGTGTCAACGCAAATGCACGGTGCGTCCACTCACATCGAGGCGGACACTTGCATTCGCGGGCGGCGGTCGCCATGTCGGAAGGCTTGTGTAGATTGGACCAGACCTCCGTGACCGATTCCCTGCTTGCCATTGCTGAAGCCCGCTTGTTGCAGCCGACGGGACTGACCGATGCGGCGTTGCACTCGGTGCTGGGAAGGCTGTTGGCACCGGGCGTCGACTACGCTGATCTGTACTTCCAGCATTCGCGCCATGAGGCGTGGTCAATGGAAGACGGCATCGTCAAATCGGGCAGCCATTCGATTGAACAGGGCGTTGGCGCGCGCGCAGTCAGCGGTGAGAAGACGGGCTTTGCGTATTCCGATGAGCTACGCCTACCTGCCTTGTTAGAGGCCGCCGGCGCTGCACGCGCCATCGTCCGCAGCGGTGGCGACGGCACCGCCGCGCCGTTGCAGCGCAGCCCTGGCGCGGCGCTGTATGCGCATGCCGATCCGGTCGCCAGTCTGGATAGCGAAACCAAGGTGCGCACCTTGCGCGAGATCGATGCCTACGTGCGCGACTGCGAACCCAATGTGCAGCAGGTGACTTTGAGCCTCGCTGCCGTGCTCGATACGGTGCTGGTGATGCGCTCGGATGGTGTGGTGGCGGCCGACGTTCGCCCGCTGGTGCGCTTCAACATCAGCGTGATCCTGGAAAAAAACGGTCGTCGGGAGCAAGGCTACGCCGGTGGTGGCGGGCGCTTCGACTATCTCGATTTGACTGCCAATCGCCGTCTCTATGCGCTGGCCGATGAAGCGCTGCGGCAAGCACGGGTCAATCTTGAAGCCATCGATGCACCGGCCGGCAGCATGCCGGTGGTGCTCGGTCCGGGCTGGCCGGGGGTGTTGTTGCATGAAGCCGTTGGTCATGGTCTGGAAGGCGACTTCAACCGCAAAGGAACATCCACGTACGCCGGGCGAATGGGCGAGATGGTTGCTTCAAGCCTGTGCACCATCGTCGATGACGGCACGTTGGCCGGTCGCCGCGGCTCGCTGAGCGTGGACGACGAAGGCAATCCGAGTGAATGCACGGTGCTGATCGAAAACGGTCGCCTGGTGGGCTACATGCAGGACACCCAGAACGCGCGTTTGATGAACGCCACGACCACCGGCAACGGCCGTCGGGAGAGCTTCGCCCATCTGCCGATGCCGCGGATGACTAACACCTACATGCGCGCCGGCGACAGCGACCCGGCCGACATCATCAAAAGCGTCAAGCGCGGCCTATACGCGCCGGGCTTCGCGGGCGGCCAAGTCGACATCACCTCGGGCAAGTTCGTGTTTTCGGCCAGCGAAGCGTATTTGATCGAAGACGGCAGGATCACCTCGCCAGTCAAAGGCGCAACGCTGATTGGCAATGGGCCAGAGGCCATGAGCCGGGTGTCGATGGTCGGCAACGACATGGCGTTGGATGGCGGCGTCGGCATCTGTGGCAAGGAAGGTCAATCGGTGCCGGTGGGCGTCGGTCAACCGACACTTAAAATCGACAACATGACGGTGGGCGGAACCCGCGCGTGAGCGGGCTGGGAACAAGTCGCTTACCCGTCGTCGCGGTCGCTTTCCAGCGCCTTCAGCAATTTGAAGATTTCGCGAAACGCGTGCAGCGGTCGATTGCTCAGGCGTTCGTCACGCGCCGAACGAATCAATTGCCGCCACTGCTGCCGGTCAAGGTCGGGATGGGCGTCGAACAATTCACCCAAAGCGGCGTCGCCGTCGGCGAGCAGGCGCTCGCGCAGCGCTTCGATACGATGCAGATCCGCCGTTTCGCGACGCGCTTGCGCGGTGTCGTGCTCCAGCGAACAGCGGATTGGCTCCAGCGTTTCGTCGTCCTCGCGCCGCATCAGCTTGGCCAAAAAGTGCAATTGGCGTTTGTGGGCGACGTTGGAGGTGATCCGGCGGGTGTCGGCCACCGCCACGATCAAGCTGTCGGGCAGCGGCACCTTTGCCAATTGCGAGGGCGTCAGCGCGACCAGGCGCTCGGCCAAATCCAGAATGGCGTCCGCCTCCCGCTTGCGCTGGCTCCGGCTGGGGGCGAGGAACTCGCCAGTTTCATCATCACGTCCGCGCATAGCGGGCAGAGGATACGTTGATGCCTACAACTACCGCAAAGAAAAATTCGTCGACTGTTACGGACGGCGCCGCCAGCGAGCAGGAATCGAGCGAGCGCCTGACGATGTTGAGCGGGCTTGCGAGTGACGTGTTGGCACGCTGCGGCCAGCGTGGCGCGCGGCAGGCCGAGGTGGGCTTGAGCGAAGACCGCGGGCTGGAAGTGAATGTGCGCTTGGATGAAGTCGAAACCCTGCAGTACCGCCGCGATCGCGGTTTGTCGCTGACGGTTTACTTTGGTCAACGCAAGGGCAGCGCCAGCACCGCCGATTTCGATTCCGACAGCATCGCCACTACCATCGAGCAAGCCTGTGCGATTGCCCGCCATACCGAAGAGGATGACTGCGCTGGGCTCGCCGATGCCGCGTTGATGGCGAGCGAAACCCGCGATCTCGACCTGTGGCACCCCTGGTCCATCGATGCCGACCGCGCGGTCGAGCTGGCGTTGCGTTGCGAGTCCGCCGGGCGCTCGTTTGATTCGCGCATCGCCAATTCCGATGGTGCCAGCGTTTCGACGGGCAGCAGTTTGTCGGTCTACGCCAACAGCCACGGCTTTGTCGGTGCCGAGCGCAGCACCTCGCATTCGATCAGTTGCTCGTTGATCGGTGGCAGTGGCGATGGCATGCAGCGCGACTACTGGTATGACGCCGCCTGCGCCGCTGGCGATCTGGCAAGTGCTGAGGTCATTGGTGCAGAAGCCGCACGTCGCACCTTGGCGAGACTTGAGCCGCGCTCATTGAAGACAGGCGACTACCCGGTGCTGTTTGCTGCCGAAGTGGCGCGCTCCCTGATTGGCGGCCTGCTCGGCGCGGTGTCCGGTGGCGCGCAGTATCGGCGCGCTTCGTTTCTGTTGGATGCGGTCGGCCAACGCGTACTGCCGGCAGGCATCGACTTGATCGAGCGTCCGCATCTGCGCCGTGGTCACCGCTCGGCAGCGTTTGACGACGAGGGCGTGGCGACCACGGATCGGCCGCTGGTGACCGACGGCGTGTTGCAACGCTATTTGTTGGGCAGTTATTCGGCGCGCAAGCTGGGATTGACCAGCACTGCCAACGCCGGCGGTGCACACAATCTGGAGATCAGCTTGGGTGCCGAGGGTCTGTCCGGATTGATCCGCGGCATGGGCCGCGGCCTGTTGGTCACTGAGTTGATGGGCCAAGGCGCCAATACGCTCACCGGCGATTATTCGCGCGGCGCCGCAGGCTTCTGGGTCGAAAATGGTGAGATTGCCTATCCGGTTGACGAGTTGACCATCGCCGCCAATTTGCGCGACATGTTGCTCGGCATCGAAGCCATCGGTTGCGACATCGATTCACGCTCGCATATCCGCTGTGGATCGATTCTGCTGAGCCGGATGATGGTGGCGGGCGAGGGTTAAGCGGAGCGGGCGCACCGTGGCTGCGCGAGTGTGCTTGCTGTGTTTCGGCTGCGGAGCAGGCCCTCCAATCCCCTCTTCAGGTAATCGGCATCGGCATGGCTCTCACCCAGTACCTGCAACTGATGGCCGACAAGAAGGCCTCCGACCTGTTCTGCTCGGTCGGAGCGCCGCCCAGCATCAAGATCGACGGCGAAACCAAGCACATTGGTGAGGTCGAGCTTGGCGCCGACGCGGTGCGCGAGCTGGCCTACTCGGTGATGACCGACAAGCAGCAGCGCGAGTTCGAGCAGACGATGGAGATGAATCTCGCCATCGGTGTGCCAAACAAGGGTCGTTTCCGAATCAACGTCTACCGCCAACGCGGCAACGTTGCGCTTGCGGTGCGCTATATCACTAGCCAGATCCCCTCGCTGGAAGCGCTTCACCTGCCGCCGATCCTGGAGAAGCTGATCATGGTGCCGCGCGGGCTGATCCTGGTGGTCGGCTCCACCGGCTCCGGCAAGTCGACCACGCTGGCGTCGATGATCGACTACCGCAACAGCAACAGGACCGGCCACATCCTCACCGTCGAGGAACCGATTGAGTATCTGCACCGGCACAAGCAGTCGATTGTCGACCAGCGCGAGGTCGGGCTGGACACCATGAGCTACGCCAACGCGCTGAAGAACGCGATGCGTGAGGCGCCCGACGTGATCATGATCGGCGAGATCCGCGACCGCGAGACCATGCAGGCGGCGATCGCCTACGCCGAGACCGGCCATCTGTGCCTGTCGACCCTGCACGCCAACAACGCCAACCAGACGCTCGACCGGATCATCAACTTCTTTCAAGATGCTGCGCGTCATCAGCTGCTGATCGATCTCTCGCTCAATCTCAAGGCGGTAATCAGCCAGCGCCTGCTGCGCGGCATCGAGCGCAAGCGCGTTCCGGCAGTGGAGATTCTGCTGTCGACGCCCTACGTCTCGGATCTGATCGAGAAGGGCGAGATCGCCATGCTCAAGGATGCAATGAAGCAGGGCATGGAACACGGCATGCAGACCTTTGACGAGGCGCTTTACCGCCTTTACGCCGGTGCCCAGATCAGCTACACCGAGGCGCTTGAGCATGCCGATTCGCGAACCGACCTGGCCCTGCGCGTGCGCCTGGACGGGCCGGCACCAACCGACGGCAGCGGCCTGCAGTTGACCGACATGCAGATCATGCCGGGCGGGCGCTCCTGATTGGGAGTCGCACTGAACCAGTCGCCAAGCGCTGAGGCCTGTCGCAGTGACATCGAAACCGCCACCAAAATTGTTGCGCCCCGGCATCTTCTGGGGACTGATGCTGTACGTCAGCTTCGGCGCGCTTTGGATCGTGGCCTCGGACAGCGCGCTGTCGGCGCTACGATGGTCATGCCGAAGTGGCGCTTTTTTTTGCCCTTGATGAGACGCCGCTTTCTGCCCGGCGGGCCAATGGGTCTGTCGATGTCCGGTCAGCGTGGCGATCCGGCGGTGGTTGGATAATGGCGGCAGGGACGAATGGCCCTTACTCAAGCACAAGCGCTAAACAATCGTCATTCCGGCGAAGGCCGGAATCCAACACTTCCGGGCAGTAACAAAGCTTCAACAGCACTGGATCCCGGGTTTTGCCGGGATGACGAGCCTTAGGCAAGTGCCATTCGTCCCTGCCACCGTTTGCACTGACACCGTTTGCAGCATCCCTGTGTGCGCCACCGAACCGATAGGTTGCCACGACCGGCGAATACTCCCCAGTTAGACGATATCCACGTCCAAAACGCGCCCAGCCAAGGTGGGACATCTACCGATGAAGCGCCTTGATTTGAAGTACCTGGCGCAGGCGGCATTTTCCGCGGCGGCCTTGATGCTCGCTGTTCTCAGCTGGGCACTCTATGACGCTAATAACAGCTCACATGAATCCAGCCGCCGGGTAACTCACGCCCTTGAAGTGCTGCGGGCGATGGATACGGTCAAAGATCAGCTGAATCAGACCGAGATTGCTCACCGGGGCTACCTCTTGACCGGTCTCGAATCGCTGTTGGGCACTCGTGACTTGGCGCTGGCAAAGGCCGAAAGTGTCATTTTTAGCATCCAGATTCTCACGCGGGAAAACCCGGTGCAGCAAGCCCTACTTGCGCAACTCAAGGCGCTGGTGGCCAAACGGACGCTGTTGCTGGCTGAAAGTGAGCGACAGCATCGTACTTCTGGAATGGGGGCAGCCAGAAGCTACTTGGCTGGCGGGGGCAACGAGAATGCGGCGGCGCACGCTGCCATCCTTGAGCAGATGCAGCAGGAAGAATTGCGACTGCTGCAATTGCGACGCGATGAGGTTAGGAGCCGCTATATGAGCCCCTTCATCGTTTTGATTGTTGCGGTTCTGTTGGGTCTCTTGGCACTTGGTTACTACGGATTCGTGGCTCAAGCCAGGCGCCAGAAAAACAGCTCACAGTATGCTCGCAGCCTGATTGAAGCCAGCCTGGATCCGCTCGTCACGATCAGCCCGGACGGCAAAATCACCGACGTGAACGTAGCGACCATGAATGTCACCGGGGCGATGCGGGCTGATCTGGTAGGCAGCGATTTCTCGATCTATTTCACCCAGCCGGAGCTCGCCCGTGGTGGCTACCTCAAGGTGTTTTCCAATGGTTTTGTTACCGACTATCCACTGACCATACGCCACCGCAATGGCCAGCTCACCGACGTGCTGTACAACGCCTCGGTTTACAAGGATGCCGACGGCAAGGTGCAAGGGGTCTTCGCCGCCGCCCGCGATGTCACCGAAAGCAAACGGCTTGAGGCTTTGCTGCAAGCGAAAAACGACGAGCTGGAAAGCGCCACGCAAATCGCGGAGCGCGCCAACCGCTCGAAGTCGGATTTCCTCTCGAACATGAGCCACGAAATCCGCACTCCGATGAACGTCATCATCGGCATGTCGCACTTGGCATTGAAGACCGAACTGACTACCCGCCAGCGCGACTATCTGAAGAAAATCCAGGGTTCCAGCAAGCATCTGCTGGGCATCATCAATGACATCCTCGATTTCTCGAAGATCGAGGCGAACAAGCTGGCCGTGGAACAGATCGAGTTCGATCTGGAAAAGGTGCTGGACAATGTCGCTAACCTGTTCATGGAAAAGAGCACCGCCAAAGGACTCGAACTGGTGTTCGACGTGGGTCGCGACGTACCGATGGACCTGATCGGCGACCCTTTGCGCCTGGGTCAAGTGCTTATCAACTATGCCAACAATGCGGTCAAATTCACCGAAATCGGCGAAATCGACATCATCATCAGGCTGGCCGAGGAGACCGACACTGAAGCGCTGCTGCATTTTTCGGTGCGTGATACCGGCATCGGCTTGAGCCCTGAGCAAGCAAGCCGCATGTTCCAGTCGTTCGAACAGGCGGACTCCTCGATTACCCGAAAATACGGCGGCACCGGG
>JBBQQV010000128.1:0-7629 GCA_038215505.1 Lysobacterales bacterium | reverse complement strand
ATGATGGTGATGTTGTTTGCCCCGGCAGCGGTATTTGCGGCGGTGGCAGCAACGATCGCCAAGAGTGGATTGGGCATCCTGCTCGACTACGGCCGCTTCATGAGCCAGTTCTACTTGGGCATCGTGTTGCTTTGGGGCTTGCTGTTCATCGCGGCGTGGATAGTTCTGCGCGGGCGCGCCGTCGAGCTGTTCAAAGGCGTCCGCGAGCCCACTCTGCTTGCCTTCACCACCGCATCCAGCGAAGCGGCGTATCCACGCACGCTGGCGCAATGAGAGAAGTTCGGATGCAGCAACCGCGTCGCCACCGCCGTGGTATCCGCGTGGGAAGGCCAATTGCGGCCGGAAGGCGAGCCGGCGCCTGAAGATCTGACGATTGCCACGGATCCGAAGATGCCGCATGGGTGAAGCGGGGCTGGGGTGAAGTGGCACATCGAGGCTCAATTCGCCCCCTTCGTTACCTCAGGACAGGCTTCGATAGCTACCCGTGAACTTCGGCTAGTACAGTGCGCTGAGTTTTTTGTGGGAGCGGCGGAAGCCGCGATTCGGTCGCCCGATTCGATCCCGAGCACACGAGCATCGCGCCTTCCGGCGCTCCCTCAAAGGCCGATATTGACGACCTGCTGATGTTCACCTGCAATACCCCGCACCGCGACGGCATAAAGTCTCAAGGCGAACGGGTTATTTTCCGGCTCATTGATCTGTATTGGAGCGAGCTCCGCTCTAGCAAAGCCTGCGTACACCGTGCGTTCGCCAGCCGAGCTTGCTCTCGTAGAACCGAGCCTGCTCAGCTGATTTGATTGGTCGACGCCCACTATCGGTCGCGAACTGGCCGAGGCCCCAGCTCCCAGCCCCCAGCCCCAAAAAACTACGACCTCAACTTCCAACCCGTCCGGAAAATCCACCAGATCGCCGTTAAACACGCGCTCAGGAACAACAGGATCATCGACGCGCTGATGGCGACGCTGACGTCGGCCGTGCCGAAAAAGCTCCAGCGCATGCCTGAAATCAGATACACGATCGGGTTGAATAGCGAGATGGTTTGCCACACTGGCGGCAGCATGTCGATCGAGTAGAACGCGCCGCCTAGAAAGGTCAGCGGGGTCAGAATCATCATCGGCACCACTTGCAGCTTTTGCCAGTCGGTGGCCCAGAGTCCGACCAGGAATCCGAACAAGCTGAAACTCATCGCGGTGAGCAGCAAGAAAAACATCATCCACAGCGGATGCGCGATCTGAAAGTCCACGAAAGCGCGTGCGGTGAGCAGGATCAGCAAGCCGATAAGCAAGGACTTGGTGGTCGCGGCGCCGACGTAACCAAGCACTACTTCGACAAATGACACCGGCGCCGACAGCAGCTCATAAATGGTGCCCGACCATTTTGGCATGTAGATGCCAAACCCGGCGTTGGAAACACTCTCATTGAGCAGCGACAGCATGATCAGACCGGGAATGATGAAAGCGGCATAGGACACGCCGCCCACCTCGCCCATGCGCGATCCAATCGCGCCCCCAAATACAACGAAGTAGAGGCAAGTGGTGAGCACCGGCGAGGCCAGGCTCTCGCCGATGGTGCGGAACGTTCGCGCCATCTCGAACCGGTAAATCGCGCGGATCGCGTGCACGTTCATTGCGGTGCCCGCAGCAGGTTGACGAAGATGTCCTCCAACGATGACTCGCGTGAGTGCAGGTCGCGAAAGCTGATACCAGCGTCTTGTAATCGTTTGAGCAGAGTCGCTATCCCGCTGCGCTCGCGTTGGGTGTCAAAGGTGTAGATCAATTGTTCGCCGCTTTGCGCGACCTCGAGGCCCAAGTCGTCGAGCATGGCCGGTAGTGCAGCGGTCAGCGGTGCCTGCAGGGTCAGCACCAACTGCTTCTTGCCGAGCTTCTGCATCAGCGTGGCTTTGTCCTCGACCAGCAGCAATTCTCCGCGGTTGATCACGCCGATACGGTCGGCCATCAACTGCGCTTCTTCGATGTAGTGGGTGGTGAGAATGATGGTGACACCGCGATCACGCAGGCCTGCCACCATCTTCCACATATCGCGACGCAACTCGACATCCACGCCAGCGGTGGGTTCATCCAGAAACAGGATCGACGGCTCATGCGCCAAGGCTTTGGCGATCAACACACGGCGCTTCATGCCGCCGGAGAGTTGCAGGATTTTGCTGTCGCGCTTGTCCCACAGACTCAAGTCACGCAACACTTTTTCCAAGTGCTGAGGATTGGGCGGCTTGCCAAACAGGCCGCGCGAAAAGCGCAGCGTCGCCCATACGGTTTCAAAGCTGTCGGTCGATAGTTCTTGCGGCACGAGGCCGATGCACGCGCGCGCTTGCCGGTAGTGCGTGATGACGTCGAAGCCGTTGGCGCTCACAGTCCCCGAGGTCGGCTTGACGATACCGCAGGTGATCCCGATCAAGGTCGTCTTGCCTGCGCCATTGGGGCCCAGTAAGGCAAAAATCTCACCCTGCCTGATCTCCAGATCCACGCCCTTCAACGCCTGAAAGCCACCGGCGTAGGTCTTGTTGAGCTGCTTGATGCTGATAGCGGAGGTCACGCGGCGTCCTTACTGCACGGATGCAACTGCGCGACCAGTGTCCGCGCGATTGTGTGGATCACATCGGCTTGGATCACATCGGCATGAATCGCCTCTGCATCATTCACGTTTCAACAGCGACTTCAGATTGGCGAACGGATTGCTGGTCGCGGCAGCCGGCTTATCGGCGGCACCCAAGGCGTTGCCGGCGACATGATCGATCAAGCGCGAATGCTCGTTGTCGTGGCAATAGATGCACAGCAGCTCCCAGTTGCTGCCGTCCTCGGGGTTGTAGTCGTGATCGTGATTGCGATGATGAACGGTCAACTCACGCAAATTGCTGCGCTCAAACTCGCGCGCGCAGCGGCCACAAATCCACGGATACATGGCCAGGGCACGGTCTCGATAGCCCTTGCTGCGCTGATCAGAATTGCGCCGCGCATCGGCAATGATCTTGTCGACATTGGCGGAAGTGGGGACAGATTTTTCGCTTGCCACGTTGGTTCTCTGATATGAAAGTTCGGCCGGCCTGACTTTAGCAAACGCGGAATGCTGGCAGGCGACCGTCGGCAACTTTGCGGCCGGGTGCCCGAAGCCCCAAACGGCTGGTGCCTACACCTTCTCGCGACTCGCCGAATATGCCGCCAAAGCCGCTTCGCGACTTTCACGCAAATCGACGATAGGCCGGCGCGGATACGCCGGCGCCAAGCGCGCTAGCGTGGTGGGATCGCTCCACGGTGAGTGAATGATCGCGTTGGGTAATGCTGACAGCTCGGGCACCCAGCGCCGCACATACACGCCATCGGGATCAAAGCGCTCGCCTTGCGTGACCGGATTGAAGATTCGAAAGTACGGCGCGGCGTCCGCCCCGGTGCCCGCACTCCATTGCCAGCCTTGGGTATTGTTGGCCAGATCAGCATCCACCAGCGTGTCCCAGAACCACGCCGCGCCATGCCGCCAGTGATAGCGCAGGTTTTTAGTCAGCAGGCTGGCCACGATCATGCGCACGCGGTTGTGCATCCAGCCGCTCTGCCACAACTCGCACATCCCGGCATCGACAATGGGAATACCAGTGCGGCCCTGTTGCCAAGCGCTAAGCAAGTCAGGATCGGGCTCGGCCCAACCGAAGCCGCCGAACTTGGGATTGAGATCGGCCTCTGCGGTGTGCGGAAAGTGATACAGCAGATGCGTTGAGAATTCGCGCCAGCCAAGCTCGCGTACAAAATGGTCGGCATGCGCACGTTGGCTGGGCGAGAACTCAATCTCGCGCAGCGCATGCACACACTGCCGCGGCGAAATCTCACCAAAGTGCAGATGCGCGGATAAACCTGAAGTGCCGGCCAAATCGGGGCGGTTGCGATCATCGTGATAGCGATCCACTGCCTCATCGATAAAACGATCCAAGCGCGCACGTGCACCTGCCTCACCGGGCGTCCAATGCGCCCAGAACTCGCCGTCCCAGCCCAAGGGTGAGCGCAGCTTGAGTGCATCAATCGGCAGCGATGCCAGCAGCGGAGGCGTGGGCAGCGTCGCTGGCGCAGCGGTTGGTGGCGCCAGCATTTCCAGATGTGCGGATGCATTGCGCCAGAACGGCGTGAACACTTTGTAGGGCGTGCCCTGCCCGGTTTGTACCGTCCACGGCTCACACAATTGCGCGGCGTTGAAGCTCTCAACCAACACGCCGTCGCTGCGCAAAGCTTGTTTGATAGCGCTGTCGCGAGCGCGGGTTGCCGGCTCGTAAAGTCGATTCCAGAAAACCGCTTCCGCAGCGGATTCGGCGATCAGGGCACGCAAGCAAACCAGCGAGGCACCCTTGCGGACTGTCAACCGCGAGCCGAGTTCACGCAGATCATGATCGAGCGCTCGCAAAGATCGATCCAGCCATGCGCCGCTGGCGGCACCGGGTCGCCAAGCACCTTCTTCAGCGGGCGCATGGATATAAACCGGAATGGGCAGATAGCCACGTTCGATGGCTGCGCTGATCGCGGGTTGATCGGCCAAACGCAGGTCGCGGCGCAGCCAGACGATGGCGCAGCCCATCAGACGACCGGCCGGATAGTCATCAATTGCGAGCTTTCTGGATGAGTAGGCATTAAAAACCTGTGGCGACGAATGCGGACGCGCAGTGTGCCGCAGTCAATTGTCGCCGGCCGGTGAATCCCAGCGACTCACCCGGGACTTTGTCCCTGCTGCATATGCTCCCACTTGGCGCGATACGCCGCGCGCGTGCTGCCGGCGCTCAGTGACTGCGCGCGGCCGATGGCGCGGGCGGCGTTTTCGAAGTTTCCGGCGCGCATATAGGTACGTGCCAACGCCAGATAGAAGCGATGCTCGCTACGATGCCAGCGGATGGCTTGTTGATAGTGTTCGATGGCCTGCGGCAAGTCGCCGAGCTGCTCGAATTCGCTGGCCAGCAGATAGTGATACAGCGGATCTTTTTGCTGCTGCAAACTCAGCTGCTTGCGATACAGCTGCACACGCGCCAAGTCGCCGAAATCGAGCATCAACCCGGCAATGTTGTACAAAGCGCTGGTGTGGCGCGGGTCAAGTTCAAGTGCGCGCAGATAGGCCTGCTCGGCGGCGGCCCGATCACCGATGCGCTTGTGCAGCACACCGGCATTGCTCCACTGCGCTGCACTGCCAGCATCCAATGCAAGCGCGCGCTCGATCTGCTGCTGACCCAATACATATTCGCCCCGAGTCAAGGCGGCCACAGCGAGATTGTTGAAGTAGCGGGCTTGCAATTTCTCAACGCTGATACGTTGTGGCCGGAAGCGCGCGATAAAAGCGTCGCGTGCCATATCGACCGTAAATTCGCGATGACCCGCACTTACCCTGACATTGACATGGCTGCTGCGAAACAAGGTGCCATCTTGCTCGCGCCACGCCAAAGTCTCGCGAATTTCCTGTGGATATGCATCCAGACCCGCCTCGCGCGCCAAGGCCAGAAACAACGCACTGAAGCCTAAGCAGTTGGCACGCCGCGTAGCCCAGGATTCGGCCACCGTATGCGTCGCCGTTTCGTCATAGACCATGCCAAGACCATCGGCATCGAAAACGAAAGCCATCAGACGCTGCAAGCGCGCCAGCGACGACCCGGGGCCAACCATCACCTCTTTTTGGAATCGCACCCGCATGTCGTCGGGAATAGCGAGCAGGTCATCGGCTGCGCCAGTGTCGGCAAGCGCAATGGCAACCGCAGCCAGCCACGTCAGCAGCACTCGAAGCAGCCAAGAGACCATCACTCGCCCTCCTTTTTGCCGTGGCCAAACATAGCGCAGGCTTCAGTATAGACACGAGCAAATCCGAACTGGCCTCGCATCAGCTCGGCTGGCACCTGTCGTAGACGTGGTCCGGCGTGCTCACTTTGTTAATTGCGGGCCCTCCTAGCCCGTTCAACCCAACCCCAACGCGGCAGCTTGAGACTCGGGCAAATCGTCCCGTGATCGCCTCAACCTGAGCCACTGCCTTCGCCGCCACGGTGGACTTCGTCAGCTGCGTCGACCACGCCGTTGATGCGGTCAAAGAACAGTGTCGCGGCGTTCGCGCAGCGCCGCCTCACCGTCTGCCAATCGTGCAACTGCGGCACTAGCCCGGCCTTTTCATGAATGCGCACGATGATCGCGCAGGATACTGATCGCACGGGGGATTCTCTGAAGGAGCGCCGTATCGGGATTTACGGCCGACTGAAGAGAATCCCCTGTGCGGTCAAGAAACAAGCAAGTGCCTGCGAGATTCATGAAATATGCGGGCTAGGTGCTTGTACTCGGAGAGCTCAGTGCCGTCGAGGTCGTAGGGCAGCGGATTCGCAAGCTGTACTTCGAGTTGCTGGAGCGGCGATTCGCCATTTTCTTGCGGGTAGAGCCGATCAAACTCACACAGCGCGCTAACGACCCCATCGTCGCCGAGATGATTGGTGAGCGCCAAGAAATCAAGGTAGTCGCGTGTGGCACTGCGCTTGAGGATCAGAATGCCCTTGATCCGCAGCATTTCAGCCGCCGTTGGCAGGGTGACCAGCACACCGTTGCAGTCGACCCGCGTGGTCTCCAACGGCTGTGTACGAATCAGCTGCCGAATGCCGGTCTCAATTCTGTCGAGGCTGCCAAGAATCTGAACCGGGCGCTGCACTCTGCCAGTTTTGCACCCGGCTACAGACTCAAGCTGGGCGAGCACGTCAGCAAAACTCGAACGAAGGTTGCTGAGAATGTGGTCGGCGTCAACCGAGATACGATGCCCTGCGTACACCGCTGCTGCAGTACCCCCGACAAGGACAGCGTCAGCCAGGATGCGTGAAGTCGGGCTGCAACGGAAAGCACACGCTCCCCGTCAGGCAGCCCGGCTTTCGACACAATTCTTCCAGAAATGGTGGCGCTGTGCGTACGCGTCGGCCACATGCGCGCGACACACGCGGATCACTTTCTCGCCCACGCTGGGATCCGCCAACAACGCCGCTCGCAGCTAGGCCCAGTCCGCGGATTGGCCACGAGCAATCACATCGTTGATCGCGGCAAGCGTCAATCGCTGGTGGTTCAAGTGGCGATGGAACATCGGCTGTCAACACTGTTCTGCGGTTGCTGGATTTAGTGTGCCACTCCAGCGGCGTCAACCGGAACTACCCTGGACTACCACGCTGATTAGCAAGCGATCCGCGCAGTCGAATTGTTCGATGAACCTCATTCGTGGAGGACGCAATCGTGCGTAACCACATCATTCGCTGAAGGTGAAGGGCGTCAATGTTGATACCTGCGCACGGGTTAAGGATTTACCTAAGCGAACGGGGAGCGGCGTCGCGCTCAACTCGCCCTTCCGCAATCGCCCACTGTTTTCTGAGCTGCCTGTGCGGCAGCGAACATTAAGGTCATCCAACAGCCCCCAACCCTATCTTTCTGAGCTGCCTGTGCGGCAGCGAACAATTGTGCGCCAGAATCGCTAGATGATCTGTTTTTCTGAGCTGCCTGTGCGGCAGCGAACTTGCCTGGTGCCGAGCCGCACCGATACGGACTTTTCTGAGCTGCCTGTGCGGCAGCGAACGCGTTGAGTACGCGGCAGGGGCACTGACTGGATTTCTGAGCTGCCTGTGCGGCAGCGAACACCGCC
>JBBQQV010000127.1:0-7717 GCA_038215505.1 Lysobacterales bacterium | reverse complement strand
GGAACACCGCACCAGCGATGGCCTGTTGTAGGGGTTGGCAGGCGTTGTGGGCGGTGGCGACGACCTGGTGTTTGCCGATGGCTTCGAAATGCTCGCCTTGAGCTGCGAGTGGCTGCCGGCAGCGAATTGAAGCTGCATGCGACGCCGCTCTGGAGGGCGCTGCTCCTGCGGCGCGCGCGTTTGTCCACCTCAGAAGCGGCCGCGCAGGAGCGCGTCCCTCCAAGGTCAAGCGCAGCCGTGCCGCGCTAGCCCCGCCGCCAAGCAAAAAACTTCGCCGCCATGCGTAACGCGAACTGCGGCGCATGCGCTTTTTTCCAGACCCCGGCGGCGTACTTGTTGGCCTCGCTCATGGTCGGGTAGACGTGGATGGTGCCCAGCAGCTTGTTGAGACCGAGTTTGTATTTCATTGCCAGCACAAACTCGGGCAACAGTTCGCCGGCATGCGCGCCGACGATGCTGGCGCCAATGATGCTGTCGGTGCCAGGCGTGGTCAGCACTTTGACGAAGCCGTGATCGCTGCTGTCGGCGATGGCGCGATCCAGATCGTCGAGCCCGTAGCGAGTGACTTCAAACGCAATGTTCTTTTCAGTCGCCTCGGTTTCTGACAGGCCTACGCGAGCCACTTCCGGCTCGGTGAAGGTCACCCATGGGATCACCCGGTAGTCGACGTTGTAGGTCCAGAACGGCGACAACAGACCATTGACCGCGGCGTACCAGGCTTGATGCGCGGCCACGTGGGTGAACTGGTAGGGGCCGGCCACATCGCCGCAGACATGGATGTTGGGAAAGTTGGTGCGCAGTTGGGCATCGTGCTCGATGGTGCCGCCCTTGCTGATCACAACACCCAGCGTGTCGAGGCCAAAGCCTTCGGTATTGGGCTTGCGGCCCAAGGCCAGCAGCAGGCAATCAAACGCTAGCCGCACTTCTTTCTCGGCAACCTTACAAATCAAGGCGCCGCCCGCACCATCTGCGTTGCGCTCGACGCGCAGCGCGCTATGACTCAGGGCCAACACGATGCCTTCGTTCGCAAACTGTTCGGCGAGGTGCTCGGCCGCATCGGCGTCCTCGCGCTTTAGCAGGCGCGATCCACGATCCACGACGGTGACCTGACTGCCCATGCGCGCAAAACACTGCGCCAGTTCGCAACCGATCGGCCCGCCGCCGAGCACCAGCAAACGCGCGGGCAACACGCGCAGGTTCCACACCGTATCCGAGGTCAGATAGTCGACTTGATCGAGGCCAGGCAGCGGCGGCACCAGCGGTCGTGCGCCAGTGGCGATGACCAAGGTGCGCGCCGAGATTCGTCGACCGTTGACCTCGACTTCCCAAGGCGACACCAGCTTGGCCTCGCCTTCAATCACTTCCACACCAAGCTCCGAGTAGCGCTCAATCGAGTCGTGCGGCTCGATTTTTTTGATGACCTGTTGTACCCGTTCCATCGCCTCAGCAAAGTCGAAATCGACCTGCATCGCGCGCACGCCATAGCGTTGACTGTCGCGTGCTTCGGCCAACAGCCGCGCGGTGCGGATCAGTGCTTTGGAGGGCACGCAACCGGTGTTAAGGCAATCGCCGCCCATCTTGTGTTTCTCGATGAGGGCGACCTTGGCCTTGACGGCAGCACCGATATAGCTGGTGACCAGACCCGCCGAACCCGCACCAATCGCGATCAGGTTGTAGTCGAACTTGTTCGGCTTGCTATAGCCCTTGTAGATGCGCCGCGCGGCCAACATGCGGGTGAATCCGCGCATCAGCAGCGGCAACACGCCGATCGCAACGAACGCCGCTATCAGCCCCGGCGAGAGCACGTCGCGCAGCGATTCAATTTGCGCCAGCTGGGTGCCGGCATACACGAACGCAATCGTGCCGGGCAGCATGCCGAGCTGGCTGACCCCATAAAAGGTGGGCAAGCGCAGCGCGGTCAGACCCGACAACAGATTGACCAGAAAAAATGGGAACAACGGCACCAGGCGCAGGGTGAACAGAAAGAACGCGCCGTCACGTTCGACGCCGGCATCAAACGCCTTCAAGCGCTCGCCATAGCGGGCACGCAAGGTATCGCGCAGCAAAAAGCGCGCGGTCAAAAACGCCAGCGACGCGCCTAAGCTGCTGGCGAAAGAAACGATCAAGGTGCCAGTGACCACACCAAACAGCGCCCCCGCCGCCAGCGTCATCACCGCTGCGCCGGGTATCGATAGCGCGGTCACCGCGACATAGATGGCGAAGAACGTACCCGCTGCCAGCCAAATGTTGGCGGTGACCCAGGCGGCCAATTCGGTCTGCCTCGCCTTTAAAGCGGCCAACGTCAGCTGGTCGGCCAAGCCGCTGCGATACAAAACGATCGCGATGATGATGAGCACCACCACCACGGCGATGCGGGCGAGCTTGCCGCTTTTGGGCTGGGTGGCCTTGGGCGGGGTGGCTTCGGGCCGAGTGACTTTGGGCTCGGTGCTCATGAACGGCTCCGCGTGATCAAGTGGCCATTAGCACGGCGGCGGTGGGCAGTGGTGCGCATGCTGGCGGTCCGTAGATTGGGGATGGTGACTAGAGCGAGAAGGTAGGGCATTCGGTTCGGTTGTGCGCGCGGGTTGCCTGCCAGGCGACCGACCTGGCGACACCTGTTGTGCCTTTGTGGCAGCGATTGCCTGATCGCTGTTACCGCGCCGGCAGCGGCTGCAACATATCCGGCCTGCTCTCAAACCACTTCTTCGCCCCAATGAACCGATAGTCGCGCTCGGCGTCGGCCAGTTCAACACCCAAGGACAACACGCCCCAGCGCAGCAACAAGTCACCCTGCGCCTTACCGTCGGCAAGCTGCAATCGACTGCGCACGCCGAAGTGCTGGTTCTCGGCTTGCAGGTGATCCAGCACCAGTGATTTTCCGCGCAGTTGCAGTTGGGTGCTGACCTCGGCTTCGCCAGCACCGATCAGTCGCGCCACCCACCCTGGGAATGGTTTTTTCTGCGAGAACATGGTCAGCAGAAAGCCCACATTCTTCATCGTAAGCGAGGTATCGGCATCGATCTGCAACGGCCGACCCCAGAGTGCTTGCGCGCGCCCCAGGGTGATGTGGGTCCACCAATCGCGCTGTTCATTGCCGGCGGCATCACGAAAGCTGACTCGACTGAGGGCGATGCGGCTGCCGTCGAGCGTGAAGCTGCGCTGTTTCAGATTGGACTCGGCGAGCCGCATGTCGATGACAACGTCACCGGCTAGATCCAACCTCGCAATCCGCATGCGCGCGTCGGTTGCGTGTATGCCCAGCGTGCCGCGAGAAACCTGGCCCTGCGCATTCAATGTGAGGTCGCCGCTGAACGCGCCACTACCACCCACAAAACTGATGTCACGCTTGGGCAGGTAGCTGTTGTAGTGGGTGAGATCGGCGACCTTGGCGTCGCGCAGGCGCACGCGCGCACTCATGCTGTCCTTGATTTTGGCGAGATCACCGGAAGCCAGCAGATCGATGGTCAACGCCTTGCCTTCAACGTAGCTCAGTAACGGATCGGCCTGCGGTGCGATCTGGAAATGGTCCAGCTGCACATTGACTTGGGTGCGCGAGGCGCCGTCGGCGCCGCTATCCAGGCGCCCTTTGGCATGGCCGCGCCCGCTGATTCGATCATTGAGCACATCGGCCACCAGCTGCATCTGCGGTAGCTCGAAACGACTGCCCGGCGCCAGCTGGCCGGCTACGATCACCACGTCCGCTTCAAGCTCGCCGGCACCGTCAAAGTCCAACCACGGCGTCTGCACCAGCAGTTCGGAGAGCCAACGCAAAGACTGGAAACGCCAACGCGTCGATAGCCGTCCCGAGGTGTTGGCCAATAGCGGCACCCAACCGTCCAGCGGCAGCGTGCGCTGGGCAAAGCGCAGTTCGGCGTCGAGATGCGCAAAGCTGTCGGCTCGTTGCGGGAGCTGTGCCGACAGCGTGATCGCTTCGGCAACATCCACTTGCACGCTAAGCAGATTGTCGTCGCGGGTACCGTCAGCGATCGCAAAACTGAGTGGCACGGCGAGGGACAGGTGACCGCCCGGCGCAAGTTCGCCATGGTCAAGCGTCAA
This sequence comes from Lysobacterales bacterium, assembly GCA_038215505.1. GTDB lineage: Bacteria > Pseudomonadota > Gammaproteobacteria > Xanthomonadales > Xanthomonadaceae > JANNWF01. Next base: position 3,661 of record JBBQQV010000127.1, on the reverse strand, counting down.
CGCGGCCTCAAGCTTGCCTGCGCCATCGGCGCTCGTCATTTGCCGCGGCGCGAAGGCGAGCGTGTTGCCTGCGGCGAGAGTCAAATCGAACGCATCCGTCGCCGCACTGATCTCCAACTCGATGCGCATCAACGCGAGCTTGGCGCGGCCCAGGTGCTCGGCGCCGATGTGCTTGTCCATCGTCAGCCCCAGTTCCAGCTGCGCGTCGCTGAAAAGCACGATCGCGGCGCGGGCAAGACGGGCATCGCGCATGACCAGCGTGGAGGGCAGGATCTGCAGCGGGCCACCGCGCAATTGCTTGCGCATCGCGAAACTGAGCTCGCCTTCGCCATCCAGCCGCAGATCGTTCCAGCGCATTGCCAATGGCCCGTCGCTATGGATGTGCGGCAATGCGACCGTCCACGCCTTCGGCGAGCGTTCGCGCGGGGGCATGAATGCGGCGACGCGGTCCGCCTCGAAGGTGAGTTGTTGGGCTTCGATCACTGCAAAGCGCAGCTCACGCGATGCCAACGCCAGCAGGTCAATCCGCGCACTCGCAGAGGCAGCGGCCGCCCGCCATTGGGTGTTGCGGGCATGCCCAACCACGAGCACGTCCTGCGCCCACAGCAGACCGGGCCAAGGCGTGAGGGCGCTGCCCCACGTCACCCGAACACGCTCTGGCGCGCGATTGAACACGGCGTCGGCCAGCGGCAGGTTCAGTAGCAGATTGGCGGCCAACAAGTAGACCGCGTAGCCGATCAGCAACAGCCACAGAGTGGTGCTCAGTGGGCGCGGCACGCGTGACTTTCCGAGGGCGGCAGGTCGAGACATCAGCAAAGCATGCCCTAGACATGAGCTGACTGTTTAACCCACCGTATCAGCCCGTCCAACATGCTTCATAGTGGTGCAATGCAAGGATTCGAGCCCACCGCCTTTGACGCCCTCGCCACCCCCATTCTGCGCGTGGCGAACGGGCGAGTGGACTATCTCAACTCTGCGGCCGCGCGTTGGCTGGGCGTCGGATTAAGGCGCTTGCTGAATCAACCGCTGACGACGATTGATCGTGATGGCAGCCTGATGCAGTTGGTTGAACGCGCCGGCAAGTTGCCGGGCAGTCTGCGCGGCCAGCGCCTGACCATCGGTGGCGCTCAAGAAGAACCGCGCTTTGCGCACGCCTTGGTGAGCGTCGGCGATAAGGGCGCGGTATGGCTGGAACTGCATCCGGTGGAGGAGTTTTCGGGTGAGGATCCCGCCACGATGTTGCCGGCGGCGCTCGGTGTGGCGCTGAAGGGTCTGGCGCATGAGGTCAAGAATCCGCTGGCCGGGCTCAAAGGCGCGGCGCAATTGCTCAAGCGGCGCGTCAATGACGCCGACTCCGAGCGCTATCTGGACGTGATTCTTGCCGAGACCGAGCGATTGTTCACTTTGGTGTAACGCTTGCTCGATCCTGCACCACCCAGCCCACTTTGCCCCACAAACGTGCATAGCGTCTTGGAGCGTGTGCGTCTTCTAGCCGAGGCCGAAGCCGGTTGGGCGGTACGCATCGTCCGCGACTACGACCCCAGCTTGCCGGAGCTTTCCGCCGACGCCGACCGCCTCACCCAAGCCGTTTTGAACCTCGTCCGCAACGCCTTGCAAGCCGACGCCAGCGAGGTACGCCTAAGGACGCGCGCCGAAAACGGGGTGATGATCGGCGAACGCGCGCATCGATTGGCCATCCGCATCGAAATCGCCGACGACGGCCACGGCGTGCCCGAAGGATTGGCCGAACGCATCTTTCTGCCACTGGTTTCCGGCCGCGCGCAAGGCTCTGGCCTGGGTCTTGCACTGGCTCAACAGGTTGCCCGCGAACACGGCGGCTCGCTGAGCTATCGATCCAGACGCGGGCATACGGTGTTTACCTTGTTGATTCCAGTGCTGGAGTGAAGCGGTGCGCTCGCAAACCGCAGGTTTGCGCATCGCTGAACGGCCGAGCGCAGGGCGCGAGGTCCGGGGTATTTGGCGCTCGGGTTTGCTGGTTGTGCAATTGGCTACGAGGAAGGTTTTGACGATGATTTCGAAAGCTCACGAACAGCGAGAGCAGCACCAGCGCATTCGCCATGCGAGTCCCGCTGCTGCCTCAAGAAAACATGAGCGAACAGATATCTTTTGCGCGCCTTCGGGCTTGCAGCGGCCTTTGATCTTGGAGGGACGTGCTCCTGCGCGGCTGCTCTGGCCGTTGACCAAAGCGCAGCGCCGCAGGAGCGGCACCCTCCAAAGAGCGCTATCCAACCTGCAACCACACCCGCAAAACCAGAAAGGCGCGGCCCAGCCCCCAATACCCCGGCCCTCGCGCCTTGCACTCGGGCGTTCAGCGGTGCGCAAACCAGCGGTTTTCGAGCGCACCGCTTCACCCCAGCCCCGCGCCACCCAATTCCCAGCCAATGGCTGACATCTGGGTCATCGACGACGACCGCTCGGTCCGCTTTGTGCTGTCGGAAGGCTTGCGCGAAGCCGGCTACAGCGTGCGTGAGTTCGAGGGTGCGCGGAGTGCGCTGGCGGCGTTGGCGAGTGGGGCGCCGTCGTTGGTGTTTACCGATGTGCGGATGCCCGAGATCGATGGTCTGGCCTTGTTGGACGCGCTGAAGGATCGCCGGCCGGACTTGCCCGTGGTGGTGATGAGCGCCTATACCGACATTGCCAGCACTGCCGGCGCATTTCGCGGTGGTGCGCATGATTTCCTGTCCAAGCCTTTCGATATGGACGCCGCAGTGGCGATGGCCACCCGCGGTTTGCAGAGTCGCCAACGCAGTGCGCCGGTGGCGCCGACAGCGCTGGCCGATACCGCGTTGATTGGCGAGTCACCCGCGATGCGCGAGCTGTTTCGTGCCGTCGGCCGTTTGGCCCAGGCACCGTTGGCCGTGCTCATCACGGGTGAGACGGGCACTGGCAAAGAGCTGGTCGCGAGCGCGCTGCACAGCCACTCGGCGCGAGCGGATCGACCATTCATTGCATTGAACACGGCCGCGATTCCGGCCGAACTGTTGGAATCGGAATTGTTTGGTCACGAAGCCGGCGCCTTCACCGGTGCCAGCCGGCGGCATACCGGCCGCTTCGAACAGGCCAACGGCGGCACCCTGTTTCTGGATGAAATCGGCGACATGCCGTTGTCGCTGCAGACCCGTCTGCTGCGGGTGTTGGCCGAAGGCGAGTTCTTTCGGGTCGGTGGCCGTGAATTGATCAGTGTCGATGTGCGAGTGATCGCCGCGACCCACCAGGACCTTGATCGTTTGGCCGCCGCCGGACGCTTCCGCGCCGATTTGCTGCATCGTCTTGATGTGGTGCGTCTGCGCCTGCCACCGCTGCGCGAACGGCCCGAGGACGTGCCACTGCTGGCCAATCGTTTTCTGCTGCAAGCGGTCGCCAAATTGGGCAGCGGTGCCAAGCGCTTCGAGCGCAGCGCGCTGGCACGTCTGCAAGCGCACAGCTGGCCTGGCAACGTTCGCGAATTGGAAAACCTGTGCTGGCGTTTGGCGGCGCTGGCGCCCGGCGAAACCATCGTCGCCAGCGACCTGCCCACAACACTTGGCAGCAGTGCCCTGATTGCTGCGCAGACGTTTAGCGAAGGCGAAACGAGCGAGCCCGCTGAGGACTGGGAAGCCACCTTGCGGCGCTGGGCGGCCGCTCAACTCGCCGCCGGAGT
>JBBQQV010000126.1:0-7719 GCA_038215505.1 Lysobacterales bacterium | reverse complement strand
GATGACGGCGTCTGAGCCCTTGGTCACCAAGGTGATGCGGGAGATATCGGCGTCCTCGGTGGCCGCTACCGAGAGTGACTCGATGTTGTAGCCACGCGTCGAGAACAGGCCAGCGACGCGCGTCAGCGCGCCGGCTTCGTTTTGCAGCGAAACAGCAATGATATGGCGCATGGGTCCCCAACTGGTTGTGCCGCAAACTCCCTTGGCGCAAGCGTAGTCGATTCCAGCGTCCGCGCGAAACATGGGCGGCAGCCGATTTTCGATGCAACTGGTGCATTGCAACAAACTGCTCGCTTTTCTAGGTTCAAGTCTCTAAAAAGAACTCTCCTACTTCGCCTTCACTTTGATTGAGTCCGCGACCATGACCCGTGACGCCGCATCCAGCCCCCGCGCCCACCCTTTGGCCGGCACCCGCATGAGCGGTGCACAGATGATCGTGCAAGTGCTGGCAGACGAAGGTACGACGACGATTTTTGGCTATTCCGGTGGCGCCATCCTGCCGACCTACGACGCGGTGTTCTTGCACAACCAGGCGCAAGCCGAGCGCGGTTGTGCGCAGATGCCCTTGGTGGTTCCGGCCAATGAACAGGGTGCGGGCTTCATGGCAGCGGGTTATTCACGCGCCAGTGGCCGCGTTGGCGTCGCCATCGTCACCTCCGGCCCAGGTGCTACCAACACGGTTACGCCGGTGCGCGACTGCATGGCAGATTCGATTCCGCTGCTGGTGATTTGCGGCCAGGTGCCGACGGCGGCGATTGGTTCGGACGCCTTTCAAGAAGCACCGGTACCAGCCTTGATGGGCGCGGTTGCCAAACATATTTTTCTGGTCACCGACCCCAGCAAGCTCGAAGCGACGATTCGCACCGCGTTTGAGATCGCCCGCACGGGTCGGCCCGGCCCCGTGGTTGTGGATGTTCCCAAGGACGTGCAGAACTGGATTGGCGAGTTCCGCGGCGAAGGCAAACTGCCCATCCCAGGCTATCGACGGCGTTTGTTTGCGGTCAACAATGCACAAATCGAAGAGGAGGAGGCGCGCGAGTTCATCGAAATATTGCGCACTTCCAAGCGGCCATTGATATATGCCGGCGGCGGTGTCATCAACGGCCAGGCTTCCGCTGCGTTGCGGGAGTTCGCCGACGCTTTCGGCATTCCGGCTGTCACCACTTTAATGGGTATTGGTGCAGTCGACACCACCCAGCCGTTGTCGATGCACATGCTCGGCATGCACGGTGCCGCCTACGCCAATTACGCCGTGGATGACGCTGACTTCATCATCGCGGTGGGCTCGCGCTTTGATGATCGCGTCGCCGGAGATCCACCCAACTTCGCTCGCAACGCGCGTCGCATCGCCCATTTCGACATTGACCGCGCCGAGATTCACAAAGTGCGCCACGCCGATTGGAGTCACGTGGGGCAGCTCGATGAGGCCCTGCGGGCAATCACCCAGTACGGTCGCGCAGCGGCGTTGCAGCCGGACTACCGCGAATGGCACGCGCACTTGGCAACCTTGAAGCAAACCTACGCGATGAACTTTGATCGCGACAGCGAGCTTATCCAGCCTTACTACGTAATCGAAGAGATCAACCGACTCACGCAGGGACAAGCGATCATCAGCACCGGCGTCGGCCAGCACCAGATGTGGGCCGCGCAGTACTTCGATTTTCGCGAGCCGCGGCTGTGGCTGACCTCGGGCAGCATGGGCACCATGGGCTTCGGCCTGCCGGCCGCGATCGGCGCGCAATTCGCTCACCCGGAGCGTCTGGTCATCGACATCGATGGCGATGCCTCGATACGCATGAACATCGGCGAATTGGAAACAGTGACGACCTACAACCTGCCAGTGAAGGTCGTGGTCTTGAACAACTTCGGCGACGGCATGGTCAAGCAATGGCAGAAGCTGTTTTTCAAAGGACGCCTGTCAGCCAGCGACAAATCGCTGCACAAGAAGGACTTCATCAAGGCCGCCCAAGCCGATGGCTTCGAGTACGCCGTGCGGCTGGACCGCAAAGCCGATGTCGAGCGCGTCATCGCCGAGTTCATTGCGTTCAAGGGCCCGGCATTTCTCGAAGTCATCATCGACATCGACGCCTGCGTCTACCCGATGGTCGGCCCCGGCCAGCCCTACACCGCCATGATTACCGGCGATCACATTCCCTCTCGCGAAGCCCGCGAGCCGGATCAGCCGGATAGTTCGGAGATGTTTTAGCGAGAACGTTGATCCACCCGCTCAAGCGGCGGGTGGATGTGTTGGCTGAACTGTGGTGCTCGAGCCTTTGTCGTCCCCGCCAATGGGCCGGAAAGTGGCGGAGAGAGTGGGATTCGAACCCACGGTGGGCGTAAACCCACGGCAGTTTTCAAGACTGCTGCCTTAAACCGCTCGGCCATCTCTCCGCTGTGGTTGTCAAAACACTGGTCGCATCAAGCAACTCAACGACAGGCACAAGTGTAACGCGCCGCCTGCGCGCGAGAAGCAATCGCGGGCAGTTTGGGTGTCTGCGAGCTGCCGAGCGAACTCGGCTGCTCGCAGATTCAACTGATTGGTAACGCTGTGATCGCGGCAGCGATTGCTGCGCTGCCGACGGACCCTATGCTTTTTCGCGGGCTCCGGACTTACTTGGCCTGCATCAACGCGAAGAGCGCCTTGCCAAGATCAGCCGGCGACCGCACCGTGGTCACGCCGGCAGCTTCGAGCGCTGCGAACTTGCCGGCGGCAGTGCCTTTGCCACCAGAGGCAATCGCGCCAGCGTGGCCCATTCGTTTACCGGCTGGTGCGGATGCGCCGGCGATGAATCCGACCACCGGTTTGGTGACATATTCGATAATGAACTCAGCGGCCTCTTCTTCTGCGCTGCCGCCGATCTCACCGACCATGATGATGCCTTCGGTCTGCGGATCGTCTTGAAACATTTGTAGGCAGTCGATGAAGTTCAAGCCATTGATAGGATCACCGCCGATGCCAATACAGGTCGACTGTCCCAGGCCGGCTTGAGTGGTCTGATGCACAGCCTCATAAGTCAAGGTACCGGAGCGACTGACGATGCCGACGCGGCCGGGCATGTGAATATGCCCGGGCATGATCCCGATCTTGCACTCGCCCGGGGTGATGATGCCGGGACAATTGGGGCCAATCAGATAACAATCGTCGTAGTGGGCGAGCGTGTGCTTGACCCGCAGCATGTCGAGCACCGGGATGCCTTCGGTGATCGCGACAATGACCCGGATGCCCGCGTCGGCGGCTTCCAGAATCGCGTCGGCGGCGAACGCAGGCGGCACGTAGATCACGGTCGCATCCGCGCCGGTTTCATCGACCGCATCCTGCACCGTGTTGTAGACCGGCAAGCCGATGTGCTCGCTGCCACCCTTGCCCGGCGTCACTCCGCCCACCACCTTGGTACCGTAATCGAGCATCTGCTCGGCGTGAAACGTCCCCTGCTGGCCGGTGAAGCCCTGCACGATGACTTTGGTGGATTTGTTGACCAGAACGCTCATGTGAGTCTTCCCTGTTTTTTAGGCAATCGTGCTTTTTAGGCAATCGCGGCTTCAAGCAATCGCGGCAACGGCTTTGCGCGCGCCATCGTTCAAATCATCTGCAGGAATCAGTGCCAGGCCGCTGTTTTTCAGCAACTCCTTGCCCTTCTCAACGTTGGTGCCTTCCAGGCGCACGATCACTGGGATTTTGACCCCAACATCCTTGACCGCCGCGATGATGCCCTCGGCAATCATGTCGCAGCGCACGATACCGCCGAAAATGTTGACCAGAATCGCCTTGACCTTGTCGGTGGACAAAATCAGCTTGAAGGCTTCGGTCACGCGCTCGCGCGTCGCGCCGCCGCCCACGTCAAGAAAGTTGGCTGGCTCGCCGCCGTTGAGCTTGATCACGTCCATCGTCGCCATCGCCAGACCCGCACCGTTGACCATGCAACCGATGTTGCCGTCCATGGTGACGTAGTTCAGATCGTTCTCAGACGCCAACGCTTCCAATTCATCTTCCTGGGCGCGATCACGCATCGCGACCAGCTTGGGTTGGCGGAAGGAAGCGTTGTCGTCCGAATTGATCTTGCCATCGAGCGCGATCAGATCACCCGAGACCAAGATCGCCAGCGGGTTGAGTTCAACCAACGACAAATCTTTCTCGTTGAACAACTTGAACAGGCCCAACATGATCTTGGTGAGCTGGTTCGCCTGCTTCGCATTCAAGCCCATGGCAAAGCCCATCTTGCGGCACTGAAACGGCTGCAGGCCTTGAACGTAATTGACTTCCAGCGTTTGGATGGCGTCCGGATTTTCAGCGGCGACCTTCTCAATCTCCACTCCGCCTTCGGCCGAGGCGATAAAGCTGATCGATTTGGTGGAGCGATCCACCAGCATCGACAGATACAGCTCTTTGGCGATATCGATCGCTTCGGTGATCAGTACACAATCGACCGGTAGCGCAACCCCCGCGGATTGATAGGTGGTCATGCGCGTACCGAGCATCGCAGCAGCGGCATCGCGCACGCCGTCGAGTGTCTTGACCAGTTTGACGCCACCTGCTTTGCCGCGACCACCGGCATGGATCTGCGCCTTCACCACCCACATCTCGCCGCCCATCGCCTTGGCCGCTTCAACCGCTTGCTCAACCGTGCGCGCAACGCGACCGGCAGGCACCGGGATGCCGACTTCGGCGAACAATTCTTTCGCCTGATACTCGTGGAAGTTCATGGGCCACCTTGATTGGATGAGACGATTCCGAAACCAGCGCCGCGCGACGCCAGCAGACAGACCAAAGGCAGACTGCACTGGCGCCAACTTTGGCGAACTGAAGGACGCACCGCGGGACGGCGTATTGTGGCCAAGCGAACGGGCAAAGGCAAAAGCAATTCGGCCTTGCGGGGGCGACTATACTCGCGCGAATCCCGCCCATCCTTTGCAGACTCGCTTGCGCGCATGCCCTTAAGCTCTGCACTACCGACCGGCATTGACGCTGCGCATCGGCGCGAGCTGTATTTCTTTACCCTGTATCGGGTATTGCAAGCGGCCATGTTGGTGTTGGCGACGCATGGGCCCTTCGATGGCCTCGTCAACCTGACCCATCCGCAATTGGCGCGTTGGCTGTCGCTTGTTTATCTGTTGCTGTCGGTGGTTTTCCTGCTGCTCGGTCGGCGCTCGAAGTTGCCGCTTCCGCGGCAAGTGGCGATGGCACTGGCAGTCGATATCGCGGTTGCGCTGCTGGCCAAATATTCGATCATTGGCGTGGAGAGCGGCATCTCGTTGCTGCTGCTGGTTAACCTAGGCGCTGCGGCGGTCATCCTTTCGCTGCAGGCGAGCTTGGCATTTGCGATTGCGGCGGCCGCAGGGACCGTAGGTGAGTACGTGTATAGCCAGCTTGGCGATCAGGCATCGGGACGCACATTGGCACCCGCAGTGATGTATGCGGTGACTTATCTCGCTATCAGCCTCTTGTGCCACTTGCTCGGCCGACAAATGCGAGAAAGCGCAGCACTCGCCGATCAGCGCGGCGCTGAGCTTGCCAGTCTGTCGCAACTCAACGAGCTGATCATTCGACGCATGCGCACAGGCGTGCTGGTACTTGATCGTGTTGCTCACGTTCGCTTGATGAATGAAGCGGCGTGGATGCTCCTAGGCGAACCCAAACCGGATCAGCGCCAGCTGGAAGTCTTGTCGCCCTTGTTGCATCAGCGCTGGAGACGTTGGCGGGGCGACCAGCAGCAGGATACTGGACCACTGGCTTTGGTCGCCGACAGGCCACTGGTTAGCCCGCATTTCGCAACGTTAGCCATGTCCGACGAACTGTTCGTGGTATTTCTTGATGATAGTGCTTTGGTTTCCCGCCGGGCCGAAGAGCTGACGCTTTCGACCTTGGGGCGATTGTCTGCCAGTATCGCTCATGAGGTGCGCAACCCACTCGCCGCAATTCATCACGCAGCGCAGCTGCTTGAGGAATCCACCGACCTGCCCAGCACCGATCGTCGCTTGGTTGAGATCATCGTCAATCACTGTGGGCGCATGAATGACACGGTCGAGAATGTGCTGGCCCTGTCGCGTCGCGAGCGCTCGCGGCCAGAATCGATAGAGCTTGCGCATTGGGTGCAGCGCTTTGTCGAGGAGTTCAAGACCAGCCACTTTATTGATCGCAATGCCTTCCTCACGTCGGCAGGGCAACGCCCACTGCATGCGGTCATCGATCCGCGGCAATTGCATCAAGTCTTGAGTGCGCTAATTCAAAATGCGTTGACCTATGGCCGGTTGCCTGACCACCCGGCCCGCATAGCCATTTCCGCTCGACAATTGGGGGAAGGCGGTGCGCCGGTGATCGAAGTGATTGATCGCGGTCCGGGTGTGCCCGCCGCAGTTGTCGCGAGCATTTTCGAGCCTTTTTATACCACCAGCGAGTTTGGCAGCGGGCTCGGCTTATACATCGCCCGTCAGCTTTGCGAAGCCAATCAAGCACGGTTGGATTACGTGTCCGTGGCAGGCGGCGGCAGTTGCTTCCGGATCACCCTGGCGCGCGCGCAGCCCTTGCGGTCTCCTCGTGAAAGCGCGCTTGGCATGCTGGCGATTAAAACGTGACCGGCTGGTGCTGCAACCGTAGTGCTTGCGCTGCGGCGAAGCTCGGAGATACTTCTTAAGCATGACTACATTACGTCCCCCGCTGCGCACTGCTCTCATCGTTGACGACGAGCACGACATCCGCGAACTGCTTTCGCTCACCTTGGGGAGGATGGGATTGCAGGTGGACACCGCAGAAGACTTGGCGAGCGCGCGGCGCCGGCTGTCAGAAAACAGCTACGACCTCTGCTTTACCGACATGCGATTACCGGACGGCTCTGGGCAGACCTTGGTGAGCCACATAGCCAACCGCTTTCCAGAAACCCCAGTCGCCATGATCACCGCGTACGGCAATGTGGATGCCGCAGTAGACGCGCTCAAGGCCGGCGCCTTCGATTTCGTTTCCAAGCCGGTCGACATCAATGTGCTGCGCCGGATGGTTCAACACGCCTTGCAGCTAGGCGAGCAGCGCCGCACGCAGACCCAACTCAGCAACAACAAGCTCCTGGGCGAATCGGTTGCGATGCAGGAGTTGCGCGCCACAATTGCCAAACTGGCGCGCAATCAAGCGCCGGTGAGCATTGGCGGCGAGTCGGGCGTTGGCAAAGAGTTGGTCGCCCGCCTCATCCACGAACAAGGTCCACGCAGCAGTGGCCCGTTTGTGCCGGTCAACTGCGGTGCCATCCCATCGGAGTTGATGGAAAGTGAGTTCTTCGGCCACCGCAAAGGCAGCTTTACTGGCGCGGTGTCCGACAAGGATGGCCTGTTCCAAGCAGCTAATGGTGGCACCTTGTTTTTAGATGAAGTAGGCGAGTTGCCGCTGCACATGCAAGTCAAGCTGCTGCGCGTGATCCAGGAAAAGTCGGTACGCCCGATTGGTGCCAACGCAGAACAACCAACCGATGTGCGCATCCTGTCCGCGACCCACAAAAATCTGTCCCATCTTGTCCACGATGGCCGCTTTCGCCATGATCTGTTTTACCGCATCAACGTGATCGAGCTACGCGTGCCGCCGCTGCGCGAACGCCGCGAAGACATTCCACTGCTCGCCACCCACATACTGATCAAGCTGGCGGCAGAGAATCGCGATGAACCTTACCGGCTGGGCAGCAAAGCGCTCGATGCCCTCGTGCACTACCCGTTTCCGGGCAACGTCCGCGAATTGGAGAA
>JBBQQV010000125.1:0-7770 GCA_038215505.1 Lysobacterales bacterium | reverse complement strand
GTGTCGACGCTGGCGTTGACCAGATGTGCTGCGATCTGTGCGCCCATGACGCCGGCGCCAAGTACGGCGACTTTGCGGATTCGGAGAGTGTCTGACATGGAGTGAGTCCAGTGGCTGAAGTTATGAGGGGAAAGCGAGCGTGCGTTGTAGGCGATTAGCTGGCTCGCAATCCGCCAGCGGTGAATCGAATGAGTTCCGTAGCCGCACGCTCGCAGTGCGTTTTTTCGCTGACGTTGCCGGGGCGCTTGATCTGCCCAAAATCGGCCATTGCATAAGTGAGCGCCCCCGCCAGGAAGTCGAGGCGCCAGTACAGTTGCTCGCGTGAAAGGTTTGGCAGGCAGACCGCAATCGCGCGTGCGAAATCGCGCATCACGTGGCCGTAGTTGTCCGAAAGAAATTTGCGCAAGCTGTCGTCTTTCTCAGCGTATGCGCGCGCGATCACGCGAACAAATGCGGAGCCGCCCTGACGATCAAGACTTAACGCAAGCGCCGGTTCGATGAATGCGGCAAGCACTTGGTCCAAAGAGCCTGCGTGATTCGCTTCGGCTGCCTTCAGGGCTTCGATCCGGCGTGCACTCAAGTCATCCAATCGGCGCCGAAACACTTCGTTGACCAGATTGCTCTTCGAGCCGAAGTGATAATTCACCGCTGCCAGATTGACGTCGGCCCGGCTGGTCACTTCGCGCAGGGAAGTCTCAGCAAAGCCACGCTCGGCAAACAAGCGCTCCGCCGCGCTGAGGATGCGTTCTTTGGTGGAAAAGTGCGGTGTCGTCAAGGCAGTTCAAACGAGTGTTTGAAAGTCTGACGATACGCTCACACATATCGGTTCGTCAACGCGAGGGAGTCAGCCGGGCTATCCGATTCACGGCGTCTGGACCACCCGTTTTGAGCGTGCGGGATGCAATCAAATGGCTTACTACCGGCTGCTTTTCCCTGTCTTTCCGAGCGGTTGAATGCTACTCTCGGCGGGATTACTTCCCCTGTCATCACTTGTCCATCACAGTGACTGACACAATTTCTTGACATTTGCCGATTTTATTCTGGAGTTTTTATGGCGCTGGAGCGCACGATTTCCATCATCAAGCCGGACGCTGTCGGCAAGAACGTCATTGGCGAAATCTACGCCCGTTTTGAGAAAGCTGGCCTCACGGTCGTCGCGGCGAAGATGAAGCACCTGTCGAAGAAGGAAGCGGAAGGCTTCTACGCTGTTCATCGTGAGCGGCCCTTCTTCGCGGCATTGGTTGATTTCATGATCTCCGGTCCGGTCATGATTCAGGTGCTCGAAGGCGAAAACGCGGTGGGTTTGAATCGTGAGCTGATGGGAGCCACCAACCCGAAGGACGCAGCTCCCGGAACCATCCGTGCCGACTTCGCTTCATCGATCGATGCGAATGCGGTGCATGGCTCGGATTCGCAGGAAAATGCGGCGATTGAAGCGGCCTATTTCTTCTCTGCGACGGAGTTGTGCCCGCGATAAGCGGAGCCTAGGTCGATGATGCCTGCCGATGCCCACGCCGATCAGATTCCCTTGAGCGAAGGCGTAGAGTCGGAGCTTGCGACTGCCGGTGTGGTGCTCAAACGGGACCTGTCGGCGGTTGGAGGGTCAGCAATAACCGGCGCGAGCGGCAGGCAGAATCTGCTCGCCTTGGATCGTGTCGGGTTGGAGCGCTTCTTTGCTGACGTTTTGGGTGAGCAACGGTTTCGCGCGCATCAGGTAATGAAGTGGATTTACCACCGGCAGATCACTGACTTTGGCTTGATGACTGATCTCGGCAAGCCGTTGCGGGAGAAGTTGGAGTCGGCTGCCGAAGTCGTGCCGCCGTCAATTGTGTTCGAGAAGCCTTCCATCGATGGCACACACAAGTGGCTGCTTGGGATGGACCGCAGCAATGCCATTGAGGCGGTGTTCATTCCCGACAAAGGCCGCGGCACCTTGTGTGTGTCGAGCCAAGTCGGTTGCGGCCTCAACTGCCAGTTTTGCTCGACGGCGACACAGGGTTTCAATCGAAACCTGAGCGTGGCTGAGATCGTGGGTCAGGTGTGGGTAGCGGCAAAGCACTTGGGCAATGTCCCGCACAGGCAACGAAAGCTCACCAACGTCGTGATGATGGGAATGGGCGAGCCGCTGCTTAACTTCGACAACGTGGTCACCGCGATGAGCGTGATGCGGGACGACCTCGGGCTGGGGCTTGCCAACAAGCGAGTGACACTTTCCACCGCAGGGCTGGTGCCGATGATTGATCGTCTGGCAGTGGAAAGCGATGTATCGCTGGCGGTGTCGCTACACGCTCCCAACGATGAATTGCGCAGCGAGTTGGTTCCTCTCAACAAGAAATACCCCATCGCCGAGCTGTTGGCCGCGTGCGCGCGCTATGCGGAACGCAAAAAGCGCGAGTCGGTGACCTTCGAGTACACGATGATGAAAGGCGTCAATGATCGCCCCGAACTCGCCAGACAGCTGGTTAAGTTGATGCGGCGCTTGCCGGCCAAGGTGAATCTCATTCCGTTCAATCCTTTCACTGGAACCCGCTTTGAGCGTTCCACCGAGACCGATATTCGTGCCTTCCAAACAATCTTGCTGGACGCTGGCGTCATGACCACCGTGAGACGTACTCGCGGCGACGATATCGACGCCGCGTGTGGGCAGCTGAAAGGGCAGGTGATGGACCGCACCCGCCGTCAAGCAGACTTCAAGCGCAAGCTTGAGGCGGCAGGCACCTCGCCGCAGGACGTTCCCGATGCAGCCTGAATCGCGCATCGCTGCGCTTGTTTTTTCGGCGTTTATTGGACTGGCCAGTTGCGCTGGTGGCGGTGGCGCTGACAACTCCAAGCTGCGCAACAAGAATCAGGCAGCCGAAGATGCGGCGGCCCTGCAAGTCAAGCTTGGGCAGGGGTATTTGTCTGAAGGTGAGCTGGAAACAGCGCGCGACAAATTGAAACGTGCCCTTGAGCTTGACCCCCGTTCAGTGGACGCGCATACCTTGATGGCGGTCCTGAGTGAACGCATCAATCGACCCAAGGCGGCAGAGGATTTTTATCTCAAGGCCACCAAGTTGAAACCAGAGGATGGTTCGGTAAACAACAATTACGGTGCCTTTCTTTGCAGCGTTGGACGCTTTGAGGAGGCCGATCCTTATTTTCAACGCGCGCTCGAAGACCCGTTCTACCGGACACCCGCAGTCGCCAGTACCAACGCCGGCGTATGTGCAATGAAGGCCGGGCGAATTGACCGCGCCGAGGCGTTTTTGCGGCAATCGATCGAGTTGCAACCGAAGAACTCGGCGGCGCTATTTGAGTTGGCGCGAATTCATCTGCAGAAAAAGGATCTTTTGCGGGCGCGCGCTTTTCTGCAGCGTTACGAGGCCAATGCCGAAGCGGCCAGCGCAGAAGCGCTGGACCTTGGTGCCTTGATCGAAGACAGCTTGGGCAATGCAGAAGGTGCGGCGAGCTATCGCAGCCGATTGGCTCGTGACTTCCCCCAGTACACGCCTGCCACCGAATCTGAAGGAACGCCTTCGTCATGAGTTCTGATCTACCCGCCGTGACGCTCGCCACCACAATTAGTTCGCTCGGTGCGCGTCTGCGCGCAGGTCGCGAAGCGTTGGGGTTGAGCGCGGCGGAAGCAGCCACCAAGTTGCGGGTCTCGGTGACGCTCATTGAAGCAATTGAGCGCGACGATTTTGATCGGCTTGGTGCGGCTGTGTATGCGCGCGGCTACCTGACCAGTTATGCCCGTTTGGTTGGCTTGCCAATCGTCGTTGTCGCCAATGCGATGCAGAGCCAAGTGGATCCGGCACCGCAGTTGCAAAGCGCTTCGCAGGTGTCGCACGGACGTTTTCTGGTTGATCGTTATGCGCGGCGAGCTGCATCCATTGTGTTGACCGCTTCGATCGTGGTGCCAGTGATCTGGCTGGCAACCGAAGAGCGCTTGCCTGTGCAGCCGGTGACGCTCCGCTCGCTGGACGCGTTTCCGGCTGGCGCGCCGCCTGCGCAGCTTGGAGCGACTGATCCTTTGGAGGCCGAGTTCGTTGGGCCGCCTGCAGAGTTGGCTGCAGCCATTGACAAGATGGGAGCTGCCAAACCCGCTGTTGCTGAATCCGACTTGCCGGTGGTTGCCTCCTTCGCGCCGTTCATGAGTGCACGCAGCGAATTGCGAGGTGATACGTCTGGCGGCGTCTCCGCCGCCGTCGAACCTACAGCGGATGCCGAAGGTTGGCTCCTGCGGTTTCGTGGCGACAGTTGGGTTGAGATCACCGATCAGGACGGCCGTCGACTCGAGTTTGGCGTTGTCCGCGCTGGCAGCGAAAAGCGCTACCCAACTGCGCGCGTTGCCAAAGTGGCACTCGGTAACGCCAGCGTTGTCGAGGTGATTCGAAATGGCCAGCCGCTGCAGCTGGCCCCTTTCCAGCGGGCCAATGTGGCTCGCTTTGCGGTATCCTCCGGCGGCGAGTTGAAACCCAGCGGCGGCTGATCAAACCGGGTTCAATCCACGCGGTTCAGGCGAGGCTCACCTCGCCGCCCCATCCTTCCTAACCTTCGGCGCAGCCTAGCGTGCACGCGCCCGCAGCGAGATTGTCATGGCGATTGATTTGATGGACGAACACGAACAGAGCGAGCGCGTACGAGCGTGGCTTCGCGACAATGGCGGCGCCATCATCGGCGGCGTTGCAATTGGGCTGGCTGGCATATTCGGTTGGAATTGGTGGGGCAGCTCCAAAGTCGAACATCGAATCGATGCGGCGAGTCAGTACCAAGCGCTGGTAGAAGCGGTTGAGCGCAAAGACAGAGACACGATCGACAGCGTCTCGCAGTCACTCAGTAAAGACTTCGCGGACACGCCATATGCTGCTTTTGCCGCAATGGCGCGTGCCGATCAGTTGCTTGAGGCCGGGGAAAGTGAGGGTGCGGTTGCCAGCTTGAAGCAAGCAATCGAAATGGCGCCGGACGCGGCGCTTGCTGGCTTGGCGAGAGTGCGCTTGGCTCGCGCCCAGTTGGGTGCGGGGCAACATCAGGCGGCACTCGACGCGCTCAAGGCGCTTCCCGCTGATTCGTATCAGGGAGTCGCCGAAGATTTGCGCGGTGATGCTTTGCTGGCGATGGGTAATGAGGATGCAGCGCGCACAGCCTATACGACTGCGCTGGAAAAGCTTGACGAGGCTGCGCCATCACGCCGTCTCGTGGAAATGAAATTGGTTGATCTCGGTGGCAAAGTGCCCGTCGTGGATCCAGTTGATGCGGTTGTCGACGCAAGCGGCAAGGAATCTTGATGATGAGTCTGCGCCTTGTGTCGCTGGTGATTGCGTCGCTGGTCCTGGTCAGTGGCTGCGGCATATTCAAGGGCAAAGCGAACAAAGAGAACATCGAGCCGCCGACCGAGTTGACCGACTTCGAGGCCAGCGTCGATGTTTCCAAGATGTGGTCTGCGGGTATCGGAGATGGCGAGCGCAAGCTGAGCCTCCGACAGGCACCGGCCATCGCTGATGGGCGCGTTTTTGCGGCCTCACCAGATGGTCTGTTGACGGCCGTCGACGCCGCCAGCGGGAAGAATCTTTGGGAAGTGGAAAGCGAACTTCGTTGGTCCGGTGGCCCTGCAGTGGCCGAGGGTACCTTGGTCGTCGGTACGCTGGATGGCCAAGTGGTCGCTTACAACCCCGACAGCGGAAGCGAGCGCTGGCGCGCTGAAGTCTCGTCCGAAGTCATCAGCACACCGGCGGTTGCGCGTGGCCTAACGATCGTGCGTGCGATCGATGGGCGTGTGTTTGCGTTTGCGATTACCACTGGCGAGCGGCGCTGGGTGTACGACCGCGGTTTGCCGCAGTTGACACTGCGAGGCAATGCGCGACCAGTGATCGACAACGGTTCGGTTTACATCGGCTATGACGGTGGCACCGTCGTTGCGCTGAAGTTGGAAGATGGCGGTGTCATCTGGGAGCAAAGCATTGCGGAAGGCGAGGGCAAGACTGAGCTTGAACGGATTGTCGATATTGACGGCGATATCGTCGCGTCAGGTTCTGAAGTGTTTGTCGCCGCTTTCGGAAGTCATGTGGTTTCGTTGGATGCCGGCAGCGGGCGGACGCTATGGACGCGTGACATGTCGGTGTATGGCGGTGTTGCACTGGCCGAAGGCCGCATCCTTGTCAGCGACGCTGCGGGCACTGTATGGGCATTGGACAGAGCCACGGGTGCCTCGCAGTGGCGTCAGGATGGTTTGGCGCACCGCTCATTGACGACGCCTGGCATTGTCGGCACGCACGTCGTTGTGGGTGACTTTGACGGCTATTTGCACTGGTTGACCCTGGACTCAGGGGCAATCGCCGCGCGTGAACGGGTAGCGCGCAAACCCTTTAGGGCGACGCCGCAAGTCGTCGGTGACACGGTTTACGCTGTCACCACTGACGGCGAACTTGCCGCTTACCGCACAGCGCCTTAGGGCGCGATCACTCGGTAGGAATCCATGCTTCCGCTGGTTGCGTTGGTAGGTCGCCCCAATGTGGGCAAGTCGACGCTGTTCAATGCGTTGACACATAGTCGGGACGCGCTCGTTGTTGATCAGCCGGGTGTCACCCGTGATCGCAAGTATGGCGTTTGCCGACTCAACGAGCGGCCGTTCATGGTGGTCGATACCGGTGGGCTTACTGGTGAGGTGGAAGGTCTGGCTGGAGCCACTGCGGTGCAGGCCGAGGTCGCCATTCAAGAGGCTGATCTGATTCTTTTTGTGGTCGATGCGCGCGACGGGCTTACCGCAGGCGACAACGAGATACTGCGCAGTCTGCGACGCGGTGGCAAGCCGGCGATGCTGGTCATCAACAAGACCGATGGTGTCGATCCGCAGCAGTCGCTTGCAGAGTTTTCTCGTACCGGGTTGCAGCCGGCACTTGCGATAGCGGCGGTGCAAAATCGTGGCATCCAGCAGTTGCTGGCGACCGTGCTTGAACATTTGCCCGCCGCGACGGAAGGTGGATTCGCTGACGATTACGATCCCAAGCGGTTGCGTCTTGCCATTGTCGGCCGCCCCAATGTCGGCAAGTCCACCTTGGTCAATCGTTTGCTTGGCGAAGAGCGCGTTATCGCCTCCGAAGTAGCTGGTACCACCCGCGACGCCATTTCCGTTGACCTCGAACGGGACGGTCGCAGCTATCGATTGATTGATACCGCCGGCATTCGTCGGCGTGCGCGGGTTGAGGAAACCATAGAGAAGTTCTCAATTCTCAAGACGCTGCAAGCGATCGAATCCAGCCAACTGGTGGTCGTCATGCTTGACGGAAGCGAGGGCGTCACCGATCAGGATGCGACTGTGCTGGGTCATGTGCTCACCTCCGGAAGAGGGTTGCTTGTCGCGGTCAACAAATGGGACGGCTTGAGCCGCGACCAACGGGAACAGTGCGAGCGCGATCTCGAGCGCAAACTCGCGTTCGTCGAGTTCGCGCCTATCGTCAATATTTCGGCAAAACACGGCTCCGGTCTGCGCGAGTTGTTTCGGGCAATCCATAAGGTCCACGCCTCGACCACCCGAGAGCTGACCACGTCGGATCTTACCAAGGCCTTGGAGATCGCCTACGAAGCGTTCCAGCCGCCGATGGTCAACGGCCACGCGGCCAAGCTTCGCTTTGCGCATCCGGCCGGCACCAATCCACCGACCATCGTCATCCATGGCACGCGCGTCAGTTCGCTAACAGCCAGCTACAAGCGCTACCTAGAAAACTTCTTTCGTAAACGCTTCAAACTGGTGGGGACGCCGCTGCGACTCGAGTTCAAGGCCGCCGCGAATCC
>JBBQQV010000124.1:0-7777 GCA_038215505.1 Lysobacterales bacterium | reverse complement strand
TGGTGGTTGACCACTCGCTGTTTCGCGCCTTCAACAAGGGCGCGCTGGCGATCATGAAAGTCGAGGGCGAAGCGAACTTGGAAATCTACTCGGGCAAGGAGGTCGATTCGACCTACCTGGGCGACAAGGCGGCCAGCATGGCACCGGTAGCCAGCGCTGCGGCGGCCGCGAAGGCCGGCACGCTCACGGTTGAGGACCAAGCAAGGGCGGGCGAGGCGCTGTTCGCCGGCACCTGTTCCACCTGCCACCAGACCGACGGCAAGGGCATGGCGGGCGTGTTTCCGCCGCTGGCAAAGTCGGACTATCTGGGCAAGGGCAACGCTGAGCTTATCAAGGTGGTGCTCAACGGCCTGAGCGGCCCGGTCACGGTGAATGGCCAGGACTACAACTCGGTGATGCCGCCAATGAGCCAACTCACCGATGACGAAGTGGCCAACATCCTGACTTACGTCAAGACCAGCTGGGACAACGGCGGCGGCAACGTGACCACCGCCGAGGTGACCGCGGTCCGCGCCGGCACCGCGCGCCCGGAAGGCGCAGCGCACTAAAGATGGGACGCACGCTGACACTGCTGCTTTGCTTGGCCCCCGCGCTGGCGGGGGCAGGGGCGGACCCGGGTTGGGTGCAGCTGCCTGGCGGCGAGTTTCGTTCGGTGCTTCGCTACGAAGACATCAGCGGACCGCTACAGATCGCGCCATTCGAACTGCAGCGCCGGCCGGTCACCAACGCTGAGTTTCTGGCATTTGTGAAGCAGCATCCGCAGTGGCAGCGCGGCCGAGTGCCGACCGTGTTCGCGGAGTCTCGCTACCTCGAACTGTGGAACGGGCCGCTGGAGGCAGGACCCGAGGCCAGCGCAGACCAGCCAGTTGTGCAGGTAAGTTGGTTCGCCGCCCAAGCTTACTGTGAAGCCTATGGTGCACGGCTGCCCACCTGGTCGGAGTGGGAATACGCGGCAGCGGCCGATGACACCCGCAGTGACGCGCGCAGCGATCCGGCCTGGCGCGAACGCATCCTCGCCTGGTATTCGGTTCCCTCGGGTAGCGCACTGGCGGAGGTGGGGCGCTTGCCGGCGGATGTGCATGGCGTGCAGGACCTGCACGGCCTGGTCTGGGAGTGGGTGGAGGACTATTCGGCGATGCTGATCTCCGGCGATAACCGCGAGCAAGGCGATCCCGATCAGTTGCGGTTCTGCGGTGCCGGTGCCCTATCGATGGATGATCGCGAGAACTACGCCGTGCTCATGCGGGTGGCGATGTTGTCGGCGCTGGAAGGCCACGACACCACGCGCAATCTCGGCTTTCGCTGCGCGCGCGCACCTCGGCCACTGCTCGGAGACAACCCATGATTGCGTTCGTGTGGCGCCTGGTAGCCGCCGCGATGCTCGCTGTGCCGGTGGTCGGTCTGGCCAGCGAGGCGTTGCCTTCAGACTCGATCTATCTCCTTGATGAGGGCTTCAGTGACCAGAGTGGCCACGCCTTCACCCTCGCTGATCGCCGCGGCCAAGTGCAGTTGGTGGCGATGTTCTACACCTCCTGCCGTTACGTTTGCCCGTTGATCGTCGACAGCGCGAAGGGCGTGGAGCACGCGTTGTCAGCGGCGGAGCGTGCTCAGTTGGGCGTTCTGCTGATCAGCCTCGACCCGCTGCGTGACGACACCGCGGCGCTCGCCTCAGTCGCAAGCAAGCGCAAGCTCGACCCGCTGCGTTGGACGCTAGCGCGCACCAGCGAAGTAGCCAGTGTGCGCAAGGTCGCGGCTTTGCTCGGCGTGCGCTACCGAGCCTTGGCCGACGGCGAGTTCAACCACACCAGCGCGCTGGTTCTGCTTGACGTTGAAGGCAGGGTAATCGCGCGCAGCGAGCGGCTGGGTGCAGTACCAGACCCGGCGTTTCTGCAATCGGTGAAGGCCACGCTCGCCGAAGGCGGCAAGGCGGCTGACAGATAAACCCATGCATCGGGCGAGATGCGGCGACGGCGGGGTGGAGCGTGCGCTCCCACGTTGGATTGGCAACGCCGGTGCTACGACCAGCATTTGACCTCGGTCAATTCGTCCCAGCGACTGAAGCTGGACAATCGCGATCAAGCAACCAGGGGCGCCCCGATGACGCTGGACAACAAAGTAGAGACCTACAACGACAAGGTCGTGCTGCAGTTCGCAGTGATGACTGTCGTCTGGGGCGTCGTCGGCATGCTGGTGGGCGTGTTCATCGCCGCCCAGCTGTATTGGCCGTCGCTGAACTTCGACACCGCTTGGCTGAGCTTTGGCCGACTGCGGCCTTTGCATACCAACGCTGTCATCTTTGCTTTCGGCGGCTGCGCGTTGATGTCCACCAGCTTCTACGTGGTGCAACGCACCTGCCACGTGCGGCTGTTCTCGGACGGCTTGGCCGCTTTCGTATTCTGGGGCTGGCAACTGGTGATCGTGGCGGCTGCGATCTCGCTGCCAATGGGCTTCACCCAGGGCAAGGAGTATGCCGAACTGGCCTGGCCCATCGACATTCTGATCGCCCTGGTCTGGGTCACTTATGGTGTGGTTTTCTTCGGCACCATCGTCAAGCGTCGGGTTCGACACATCTTCGTCGCCAACTGGTTCTACGGCGCTTTCATCATCACCGTGGCCCTGCTCCATATCGTCAACTCGCTGGCGGTCCCGGCCGGGCTGATGCACAGCTACCCGATCTACTCCGGCGCGGTGGATGCGATGGTGCAGTGGTGGTATGGCCACAACGCGGTGGGCTTTTTTCTGACCGCCGGCTTTCTGGGGATGATGTATTACTTCGTGCCGCGCCGCGCCAACCGGCCGATCTATTCCTACCGGCTGTCCATCGTCCACTTCTGGGCGCTGATCGCCATCTACATGTGGGCCGGCCCGCACCACCTGCACTACACCGCCTTGCCGGACTGGGTGCAGAGCGTGGGCATGGTGTTCTCGCTGATCCTGCTGGCGCCCTCGTGGGGCGGCGCGATCAATGGGGTGATGACGCTCTCGGGCGCCTGGCACATGCTGCGCACCGACCCGATCATCAAGTTCATGATCGTCGCCATCTCGTTCTACATGATGAGCACGTTCGAGGGGCCGATGATGTCGATCAAGACGGTCAACGCGCTCAGCCACTACACCGACTGGACCATCGGCCACGTGCACTCAGGTGCGCTGGGCTGGGTGGCGATGATCTCCATCGGTGCGATCTACATGGTGATCCCGCGCTGTCTGGGCCTGAAAGACATGGCCTCGATGAAGCTGATCGACCTGCACTTCTGGGTGCACACCATCGGCGTGGTGCTCTACGCCGCCTCGATGTGGGTCGCCGGCATCGGCCAAGGCCTGATGGCCCGCGCCAGTAACGCCGACGGCACGCTGACCTACGCCTTCGCCGAGATCGTCAAGTTCAACTACCCGTATTACCTCATCCGCTTCCTCGGTGGCGTGCTGGTGATCGTCGGCATGCTGCTGATGGTGATCAACGTGGTGCGCACCTTCCAACAAGCCAAAGGCTTGGTGGATACGCCGGTGCTGATCCCAGCGGCCACTGCCGTCAGCCACGCCTGAGGGAGTGGCCCGCATGCTTCATGAATCTCACGCGCGTTCACTTGTCTCTTGTCCGCACAAGTCATTTTCCGCAGTCGGCCGTATGACCCGATACGGCGCTCCTTCGGAAAATACCTTGTGCGAACAACATCCTGCGCGATCATCGCGCGAATTCATGAAGCATGCGAGCCAACCATGAGCCACGAGAAAATCGAAACCAACATCGGCTGGATGGCGCTGCTGATCGCCGTCGTCATCTCCTTTGGCGGCTTGGCCGAGATCGTCCCGCTGATGTACCAGGCGGAAACCGTGCAGCCGCTGCCGGGCGTCAAGCCCTACCCGCCGCTGCAACTTGCCGGCCGCGACATCTACATCCGCGAGGGTTGCTACAACTGCCATTCGCAGATGGTTCGCACGCTGCGCCATGAGACCGAGCGCTATGGCCACTACTCGCTGGCCGGCGAGTCGGTCTACGACCGCCCGTTCCAGTGGGGCAGCAAGCGCACCGGGCCGGACCTCGCGCGCATCGGCGGCCGTTATTCCGACGACTGGCATCGCGTACACCTGATCAACCCGCGAGATGTGGTGCCGGTCTCCAACATGCCCGGCTATCCGTGGTTGGCCGAGAACGCCGTGGACGCAGCGGCAGTGACCCGCAACATGCGCGCGCTGCGCAGCATCGGCGACCCCTACACAGACGAAGAGGTCGCCGGCGCTGCCGCCGCTGTGACCGGCAAGTCCGAACTCGACGCGCTCATCGCCTACCTGCAGGCGCTGGGCAAGCACGCACCGAAGGGGTAAGGGCATGATCACCGGCATTGCCACCGTCATCCTGCTGCTCGCCTTTGTTGGCGGCGTGGCTTGGGCCTACAGCAAGAACCGCAAGCCCGAGTTCGATGCCGCCGCCCGCATTCCGCTCGAAGACACGAGCGAGATCAGCCCTGGTTCGATCAACTCTAGTTCGATCAACCCTGGTTCGATCAACCCCAGTGAGATCAGCCCATGACCACTGGCTGGTCTGCCTATGTCGTCTCTCTGATTGTGCTCAATCTGGTCGCCACGACCTGGCTGCTGTGGTGGACGGCACGCAAGCGCAAGTCCGACGGCAAGACATCCGAGACCACCGGCCATGTCTGGGATGGCGATATCACCGAATACAACAAGCCGCTGCCCAAGTGGTGGATCAATCTTTTCTATCTCACCATCTTCTACTCGGTGGGGTACTTGATCTGGTATCCGGGCCTGGGCAATTTCGCCGGCACTTCGGGCTGGACTTCGGCCAAGGAGCACGACGCCGACAAGGCCACGGCCGACGCGAAACTGGCTGCAGCCTTTGGCCGCTTCGACGGCATGCCGATTGACCAGATCGCCAAGGACGGCGAAGCGCTGGCCTTTGGTTCGCGCCTGTTCGCTAACCACTGCGCCATGTGTCACGGCTCGGATGCACGCGGCGGCAAGGGTTTCCCCAATCTCACCGACGGCGACTGGCTATGGGGCGGCTCACCGGAGCAGATCCTGACCACGATCCTGCAAGGCCGGCAAGCGGCAATGCCGGCGCTGGCTGCGGTGGTCGGCGGCGAGGTGGGCGTCACCGAGGTCGTCACCTACGTGCAGAGCCTGTCGGGCACGAAGACCGACCCAGCGCTCGCCGCCGCTGGGCAAACACGTTTTGCGGTGTGTGCCGCTTGTCACGGCGCTGACGGCAAGGGCAATGTCGCCTTGGGTGCGCCCAATCTCAGCGACGACATCTGGCTGTACGGCAAGGACTTCGCCAGCATGCGAATCGGCGTGATCAACGGCCGCAATGGGGTGATGCCAGCCCACTTGCCGATCATCGGCGAAACCCGCACCCGCATCGCTGCTGCTTATGTCTGGTCGCTGTCGCACGCTGTCGCCGATGACGATGACGGTGGCGGTGGCGATGAAAATGACGATGACAATGCGCAGGAAGACAACGGCGACGTTGCTGATGAAAACGACGCCGACCCCAAGTCATGAGGGTTGCAGCCGAGCGCAGGTTTGATCACCCGCCACGCCCACTGGCGCAGCGGTTGGGTGCGATTTTGTGGCCAAGCTTTTTCGCGGCCGGGGTGGCGACGATGGTGTTCTTCGCCTTTGTTGACCCGCTGCTGCTGCGCGACCTGACCTTCGCCGAGCTCGAGATCAGCCGCGGCGAGGGCTACACCTTCGGCTTCTTCATGTTCTGGGCCTGCACCGCCAGCAGCAGCCTGTTCACCTGGATCCTGCTGCGACCAGCCAGTCGATTCAACACGCCTTTGGCGAAGGACTGACCCCGCTTGGCTGGCTCGATTCCGGTTCATCTCGTCGATCCCGCCGACCTCATCGATGAGGTGGGGCTGTACGTCTCTGAGCGGAAGATCTACCCGCGCGAGCAGGACGGTCGCTTCCAGCGCCTGCGCAAAGCCGCAGTCATTTGGCTGCTCGGCATGTACTACGGCTTCGCCTGGCTGCAGTGGGACGACCGCCAAGCGGTGCTGTTCGACCTGCCCGCGCGCAAGTTCTACGTTTTCGGACTGAGCTTTTGGCCGCAGGACTTCTTCTATCTCGCCCTGCTGCTGATCATGGCCGGGCTTTCTCTATTCTTCTTCACCGCCCTGGCCGGGCGTATCTGGTGTGGCTACGCCTGCCCACAGACGGTGTGGACCGAAGTCTTCATCTGGATGGAGCGCTGGACCGAAGGCGACCGCAACAAGCGGATGAAGCTCGACGCCGCCCCGTGGAGTCGCGACAAGATCGTGCGCAAAGGCAGCAAGCACGCGCTTTGGCTGCTGTTTGCGCTGTGGACAGGCTTCACCTTCGTTGGCTACTTCACCCCGATCCGCGATCTCTCCGCCCGTTTGTCACCGTTTGAATGGGGTGGCTGGGAGGTTTTCTGGGTGCTGTTCTACTCACTGGCCACGTGGGGCAATGCCGGCGTGCTGCGGGAGCAAGTGTGCAAGTACATGTGCCCGTATGCGCGCTTCCAGAGTGCGATGTTCGACCGCGACACGCTGATCGTCGCCTATGACCCGATGCGCGGCGAGCCGCGTGGCTCGCGCAAGAAGGGTCAACTCGACAGCGTGTTGCAACGCGCGCGCGGCCTGCTCGGCATGGACGTGGCCATCAGCGCCGTGGTGTATGCCGCGCAGCACCGCACCGCGGCCGACCTGAAGGCCGGTGCGCGCGCCACCACTGGGCTGGTGGTCGACGCGCAGACGCACTTGCCGCCACCGCCTGTCGTCAGCGCGCCCGAGGATCTGGGCGACTGCATCGACTGCACCATCTGTGTGCAGGTCTGTCCGACCGGCATCGACATCCGCAATGGCCTGCAGTACGAGTGCATTGCCTGCGGTGCGTGCGTGGATGCCTGCGACTCGGTAATGGACAAGATGGGCTACCCGCGCGGCCTGATCCGCAACACCACCCAAAACGCACTGGATGGCAAACCCTCGCGCATCCTGCGACCGCGAGTGATCGTCTATGGTCTGCTGTTGCTGACCTTGCTGATTGGATTCGCTTATGGAATCGCCACCCGCACGCCGCTGCTGGTGGACGCCATGCGCGACCGCAACGCGCTGTATCGGGTGGCCGCCGACGGCAGCATCGAGAACGCCTATATGTTGCGCATCATCAATAAAGACATGCAGGCGCAAGTGTTCAGCATCCGCGTGGAAGGCGCAGCGGGCATCAGCTTGATCGAATCCGGCGCTACCCATCCCGCCGCTGCCGAAGAAGTGCTGACCGTAGGCGTGACCCTCACCGCGCCAGCCGATGTCGCCAAGGGGCGCATGGACGTGAGCTTCGTGGTGAGCAACCAGGACGGCAGCCTGGAAGTCAAAGAGGAGACGCGGTTTTTCGGACCGCCCTGATGAAGCAGGAAACACCCGCTGGACAGTGGCGCCGCAACCCGGTGGCCTGGCTGATGATCGCTATCCCCGCCGCCACGGTGGTGGCTGGATTCTGGACCCTTTGGCTAGCCGCCAGCGAGAGTGGCGTGGACACCAATCCCGACCTTGTGCGCAGAACCGCACAGGTGCAAGTGACCTCGCTAGCGCCAGATGAAGCCGCGTCGCGATTGGGGCTCAGTGGCCGCTTGTGGGCTGACGGCGACGCCGTGCTGGTCGCCGTGCTGCCATCGGCCGGCCCGCTTGCGCCGCAGCTGCAACTGGTCCATCCGATCGAAAGCAGTCTGGATCGCGATCTGCCGCTGACGCCGGATCCACGCGGCTGGCGCGCCACCGGGCCGTTGACC